>JBJTRR010000582.1:0-3673 GCA_046076185.1 bacterium
ATCAGATTCGCGGAGTTCGTCAACTGATTCGCGATCTGGGGCGGAAAAAAACGATTCTGGTTTCCACGCACATCCTACAGGAAGTGGATCCCGTGGCCGATCGCGTGTTGTTTGTGCATCAGGGCAAGCTGGTATTTGATGGCACGCCAGCGGAATTGGCCAAAGGAAGTAAGTCTCTTGAAGAACGCTTCCGCGAACTTACAAGCGAAGTCGCCTGATTTCTATTATGTCAGATCACTTTCGTGGCCTGATCCCGCGGGATCAAACAAGCCGCAGTTGGCTGAATTGTCAGGGAGTCAATGCAGGAAATGTCTGATCAAAAAACAGCTCACAGGAAACGCCAGATTCTTCGTCCACATGTGATTCGTGCGGTAGTGAGACGAAACATCAGCAGTTTTTTCGCAAGTCCCGCAGGCTATGTTTTCATCACGCTATTTGTTCTGGTGGGTGCTCTTGCTGCGTTCTGGCAGCCTGTGTTTTTTGCGAATAACCTGGTGAATCTGGCCCCGCTGAATGTCTGGATGCCTTATCTTCTACTATTTTTCATCCCGGCGATCACCATGAGCGCATGGGCTGAAGAACGGCGACTGGGTACCGATGAACTGTTGCTGACCCTGCCTGCGAGAGACTATGAAATTGTTGTAGGGAAGTATCTTGCTTCACTTGGAATTTACACGATTTCGCTGTTTTTCTCGCTCAGCTATGTTCTTGTATTAAACCTGCTTGGTTCGCCCGATCTGGGCGTGATTTTTGCGAATTTTCTCGGCTACTGGTTCATGGGCGTTGCGATGGTGGCCATCGGGCTTGTGGCATCCAGTCTTTCAAACAACGTCACTGTCGGGTTTATTCTCGGCGGCCTTTTCTGTGCGTTACCCGTTTTTGCGAACCTCTTCTCATTACTGTTCACCGGTTCGACAGGCCGAACGCTTGGCAGGCTCTCCATTCCAGCCCAATTTGCAGATTTTGGTACTGGCGTGGTCCCAATCAGCAGCGTTTTCTACTTCGTTGGCATTGCTTCGGCGATGGTTTATCTGAATATTCTTCTGATAGGTCGTCGTAACTGGGCTGGTGGCCCGCAAAGCGGCAGTCGCTGGTTTCATGGGCTGGTGCGTGTGGCGTGCCTTGTTCTTTCGGTGGTTAGCCTCTTTGCAGTGATCAATCGGGCCGGGGCAAGGGTTGATACAACTTCCGAGCGTCTTCATACGCTATCTCGCGACTCTAAAAATCTGATTAATGCAATTTCAGCCAAAAAACCAGTTCTGGTTCAGGCATATTACAGCCCGGCTGTGCCCAGTGAATATGTGCAGGTGCGTGAAGACCTGCTCAACAAACTTAAGGAAATAGCGGCACTGGGTGGATCAAAAATCCGCCTGAGTCTGCTTGAGACTGATCTCTACTCAGAAAATGCACGCGAAGCTGAGAAACGATTTGGAATTCAGCCCCGCCGGGTTCTTTCCACCAGCGATGCCCGCCAATCTACGGAAGAGATTTTTCTGGGAGTCGCTTTCACCTGTGGCCTTGAGGAAGTTGTCGTTCCATTTTTTGATCGTGGCCTTCCCGTTGAGTACGAATTAATTCGATCCATTCAGGTTGTGTCACGAACCAATCGCAAGAAGATTGGTATCCTCAACACCGATGCCCGACTGCTGGGTGGTTTTGATTTCCGATCTTCAATGCCAGGCCAGGAATGGTCGATTGTGACCGAACTGAAAAAGCAATATGAAGTGGTTCCGGTTGCGGCTGATGCTCCGATTGCCCGCGACTTCGACTGCCTTCTGGTCGCCCAGGCTGCCAGCCTGCCCCAGCGAGAACTTGATAACCTGCTGGCCTATATTCGCAGCGGTGGCCCTGCTTTGCTATTTCTTGATCCATTGCCCACGGCAGACCCCTCTCTTGCTCCTGAATCGCCGCGTCAGCCGCCAGGCGGCATGATGGGTGGCAGCCCGCCGCCTGAACCAAAAGCGGATCTTCGTCCATTAATGACAATGCTGGGGCTGGAATGGCCTGCCACAGAAATAGTCTGGAATGGTTACAACCCGCATCCACAGCTTGCCGACCTGCCGCCTGAAGTTGTATTTATTGGGACGGGAAGTGGTCAGAAGGATGCCTTCAACACGGCTGAACCGGTGACATCAGGCCTTCAGGAAGTTGTCACGATCTTTCCAGGGCTTTTACGAACTCTGCCGGCCGTTGGCCCGAAAGTCGAGCCTCTTTTGAAAACCAGTGATTCTGGTGGACTGATTAATTTCCGGCAGGCGACTTCACCGGGAATTTTCGGTAATTTCCAGATCAATCCGAACAGGGGGCACTTCCCAACGGGTCAGCCCTATGTGATTGCCGCTCGGGTATCTGGGAATCCTGGTACTCCAAGGCCCACCGTTGACGCTCAGGGTAAGCCCCTGCCTGAAGGTAAAATGGCTGAGGAGAAGCTGAATGTTGTGGTTGTCTCTGACCTCGACATCATTGGCGAAGAGTTTTTCGACCTGCGTCGCCGGGGTGTTGAGAATCTTGACTTTGATAATGTCACGTTCGTGCTGAATTGCGTGGACCAGCTCGCTGGCGACGATTCATTCCTGAATCTTCGCAAGCGGCGGGTGCGACACCGGACACTGACCCGGTTTGAAGACCAGACCCGAGATTTTATCAAAGCTGCTGCCGAAGAGGCAAAAGTGGCGGAAAAGCAGGCGGATGAGAAGCTGAAAACCGCCCAGAAGCGGCTGGACGAGCGTGTTCGTGAGATTGAAACCCGTAAAGAGCTTGACGATCAGACCAAAGAAATCATGATCGCCAACGTACAGGAAGTTGAAAATCGAAGGCTTGTTGTTGAAAAAGCCAAGATTGACGACGAAAAACGGGCTGCGATTAATCAGAGCCGTAACGAAAGCCGTGCCAGTGTGCGAAGTATTGAAAACCGTTTCCGTTTTCTGGCGATTGTGCTGCCGCCCCTGCCATCGATGGTGTTGGGAATCTGGGTGCTTGGGCGTCGCCTGGCTCGTGAGAATGCTTCGGCACCTGCAAGTCGAATGGCGTGAAACCGGCTTGCACATTCAAATCATCGACTGAATCAGTATTTGATTGATAGCAATGGATGAGGTGACTTGACGATGAACGATTGGCCAAAGACACTGTCGTTTGCCGCTGTGGCTGCTGCGACAACCGCTCTGGCGCTGGGGCTTTCTGCTCTCGACAACCGCCGCGCCAACCGCCTGTTCGACGATCAGGGCGAAACCTTTTTCGCCGCCTTCAAGGATCCGCTGGAAGCCCAGGCTATGGAAGTGGTTGAATACAACCCTGACACAGCCACGGTCAGCCCTTTCAGTGTCCAGCAGAAGGGTGGCCGCTGGTCGATTCCGTCACACTACGATTATCCGGCAGAAGCAAAAGAGAGATTGGCCAAAACGGCGTCAGGCCTGATTGACCTCAAAAAAGACACGATTCGGTCTGACGATGTTGCTGATCATGAAAAGCTTGGTGTCATCGACCCGCTTGACACAAAAACCACCTCTCTGACAGGTCGTGGCAAACGAGTCACATTGCGCAAGCAAGCTGAGGGTGAAGTCCTGGCTGATCTGATCATCGGTAACCCCGTGAAAGATCGCCCGAATCAGCGATTTGTTCGGCTACCGTCCAACAATCGTATATACGCCGTTAACCTCAATCTGGATCTCTCTAC
>JBJTRR010000583.1:0-3209 GCA_046076185.1 bacterium
TAATCTACCGGGCTTTTGCCGTCAACCCGTGCCAGCATGCACGCGGCGAGATGAGTTGCAGCCCGATTTTCCAGGTCCGCATCTGGCTTGAGTGAAGCCATGCCTGCCTGATATTCATCCCAGAATGTACTTAAAAGGCCGAAAAACTGATCGGCTGAAGCCAGGCCCTGACGAGCCGCCCAGATCCACTTCAGCGTCAGGTGTGTCATGAAAAAACCAAGATCAAAGCCTGGGTCCCCCCAATGGGCAGTCTCAAAATCAACCAGTCGAAGTTTTCCATCAGAATCTACGAGAATATTTTTGGGGCTGAAATCTGCCAATACAAGAGTCGGTCTTGGCGGCGTCGCCATGGTTTTAATGAGTCTGTCGATTGTCAGGGCAATTTGTGGGTGAGCTTTTGCTATAGTTCGATAATAAGGGTCGATCCTCAGTTCATCGAAAACGGTTGTATCGGCGAAGATTGAATTGCGAAGTCGATCAGCATGAACGATTCCTGACAGGTGTATCTGGCTTAAAATCTGCCCGGCATTTCGGGCGAGTTTTTGATCGGGATTGCCATTAAGCAGGATTTGTTTCCAGACCTGGCAGTTTTTGCCCAGATCCGACATGCCGAACAGGCAGTTGTCGCGATCTTCAAAAATAATTCGCGGTACGGTTCCGTCAGCTAAAATTTCGGACAGGAATTGCATGGCGGCTGTTTCGATCCAGATCCGCTCGCGGCGGCTTCGCCACTCCATTTTTGTCCGCAGAAGGTCGGCCGACTGTTTTACAATAATTGATGGTTCGTTTGATGCCGGGTCTATTGGTTCGACCCGAACAACAAGATTTGAGACTCCGCCAGTGAGTGCGCTTGCCCTGGCCGGAATATGAGCTGGCCAGTAACCGGAAAAATGCAGGTACTCGACAGCGTTTTCTGCAGTAAGGCTGAGCATGATACGATTTGGTTGAGACGTCTGAAGAGATCAGCAGATGAACATTTAAGCAAGTATGTCGCGAATTACTTCGCCACGAACATCGGTCAGTCGAAGGTCTCTGCCACCGAACCGGAATGTCAGGCGAGTGTGATCAAGGCCAAGCAGATGTAGAATGGTGGCATGAAGATCGTGGATTTCCAGGCGTTTGTCAGCCACCTTGTAACCCCAGTCGTCAGTCGCTCCATAGGTTATGCCTTTTTTCAGGCCACCGCCAGCCATCCAGAGCGAAAAACCGTGTTCGTTGTGGTCGCGGCCATCCGAGCCCTGAGCGAACGGAGTCCGGCCAAACTCTCCTGACCATACAACAAGTGTCGAATCAAGCAGCCCACGTTCTTTCAGGTCGGTGACAAGGGCTGCGCTTGGCTGATCCATGGCTCGCGCGTTTTTGCCATGATTTGACACGAGGCCGCCGTGTGCGTCCCAACGATCAACGCCATTTATTCCGGGTATTGTCAGTTCGATGAATCTCACGCCCCGCTCAACCATTCGGCGGGCGATCAGGCACTGACGAGCGTAAGTGCGAGTTGGTTCGTAGTCGGAATCAAGCCCGTAGAGTTTTTTAGTGGCTTCGCTTTCGCCCGAAATGTCGATTAATTCAGGTACGGCAGTTTGCATTCGGGCCGCTGTTTCAGCATTGCGAATGGCAGATTCCAGAGCATCGGCTGGACCACTTTCGGCCAAGCCAAACTGGTTCAGCTTACGGATAAAATCACGCTTGCGTCCCTGCACTTTGATCTCGCTGGCAGCGGCCTGCAGGTTCGCCATGGGCATGCCATTGGCATTGAGCAGCGACCCCTGAAATGTTGCCGGCAGAAAACCATTTGAGTAGAGGTCGAGTCCGCCTGAAGGAATCCGGCCGCCATTGAGCACCATGAAGCCCGGCAAATTCTGATTTTCTGTGCCCAGGCCATATCCTGCCCAAGCACCTGCCGATGGGCGACCCTGCAGGCCTGTGCCGCTGTGAATGAAGTAATTTGCTGAAGTGTGCTCGGGGAAATTGGAAGTCATCGATCGGATGACAACTGTTTCGTCGATGATGTTGGCGATGTGCGGAAAAAGGTCGCTGACTTCAATGCCCGACTGGCCTCGTCTGGCAAACTGCCATGGCGATTTGAGCACCGTGCCGACATTGGCAAACTGTGTCTTTTCCAGCTTGCCGATGGCCTTGCGCGGGTCCTGCCCATGATATTTCTCAAGCATCGGTTTGGGGTCGAACGAGTCAACCTGACTCACGCCCCCTTCCATGAAAAGAAATACAACGCTTTTGACTTTGGCCGGGTAATGCGGCTTGCGTGGCGAAAGGTCGCTGAAAATGGGCTGAGCCGAGCCGAGTGACCCGCCTGACGATTCTGCCCGGCTTTTTTCTGCCAGCAACGACGTCAGTGCTAATGAGCCAAACCCCAGCGAGCTTTGCCAGAGAAAACGACGCCGGGATGGGGGGCAAAAATCGAATGATTTGATGTTGTCGAGTGTCATTGACAACTATCCTTCAGAAAGGCGTGTCAGGGCAGATAGCGAAATTCGTTGAGTGAAAAAAGCATATGGCCCATATCGGCCCAGGCTTCGGCAAATTTAGTCTTCTCTGCGGTTTTCTCATCGATACCGCGTGACTGCCGAAATGCAGCAAGTGCTTCTTCCATCATCTGTATCTCATTGGGTTTCGGCTGGCGGGCCAGGGTACCCAGAAACATGCGGCGCATGCGATCATCATCATTTGAATCAGGATGCTCCTGATGCTCGCGATCGGCCCAAAATCGGGCCTGGGCAATGACAAACGGATCGTTGGCCAGGGCCAGGGCCTGTGCCGGAACATTGGTGATATTTCTTCTGCCGACAGTGGTAAAAGGTGTCGGCAGATCAAAAGCCAGAAGGAATGTCGGGAGAAAATTGCGCCGTACGGTTGTATAAATCGACCTGCGTCCGGCACCGTCAAGCGGGCCTGATTCGCCGGGTCGCCCCCGACCTACGATAAACTCGGTGAGATGAACCGGAATGCCTGGCCCGTAGAGCTTTCTGTCAAGCCTGCCCGAGATGGCCAGGATTGAGTCGCGTATCACTTCGCCCTCAACCCGATTCAGGTTGGCACGGTGCAGCAGGCGGTTTTCGGGATCGGCCGATTCAGTGGCCGTATCGGTTGCTTGGCTTGACATGGAAAAAGCATGAGAAAGCAGCATGCGCTTCAGGGCTGCTTTGGTGCTCCAATTGTCGGTTGCGGTAAAACTGGTAGCCAGCCAG
>JBJTRR010000584.1:0-2742 GCA_046076185.1 bacterium
ATCTGATATTTTTTGCATTTACTGATTTCTGATTCCAATTTTATATCCAGCAACAGAGATATTTGATCAATACCTTGATTTTGATTGATAAAAAGAGATTGCATTTCATACTCTGGTTCAATCACTTCAGTCTCATCAAAAACACTATATTTTTTAATGTGATCCCGGCAAAGCCCAAGCCCTTTTTCATTTGAAATGACATAAATGGAATCTTCAAATACAAGTAATTCAACAAACCCAAGTACCTTGCCCTGAAGACTGGTGATAAATGCCTCTAAACAATCGCCAACACTCGCTCGTAAAATATCGTTGGTGCAAAGATTATGCAGCGTCTTGGCTCGATCCCGACCTTTGAAAATCAAAACATCTCTGGGATTCGTCATTGTCTTGGATGAATTCATTGCTCTCAATTCCACTTTCATGTTTCACTCAAATACAATTCGGGCCTTTTCGGCGTGATCGATCATCGCCCAGCCTGGGTTTGCTTTCACCAGTCTGTCCAGCTCGGCAGGGCTCTCCAGCGTAATCACATCAAGCTCCTCAGTCCATTCTTCAGGCAGGTTTGAAAGCATGTAAACGCTGCAACTGGAAGCTGACTTGCCCAGAAATCGAAACCAGCCTGAGGAAGCCCTCTCTTTTTCTGTCAATTCCCCAAGCTTTTTTATGAACGCATCAGGAAAATCTACCACAACAGCCAGTTTTCGAATACGGCTCGCCACTCGCGAAACCGTCTTGAAAAATTGCGTAATCGAAGACTCCGAAAGTTTTGATTCTTCAGAAAAACCGGCAACCATCAATGTGTTGTTTATCGCTTCAGGAATAATGCACTGCCATTTTAAATTCAGCTGCTTATTCAACTCTGGCTGCATGGATACTGGCTGAAAAATTTCGATTGATGCAATGCCCGTTCTGGCTGGAATTGCAGCTATGACCAGATGCATTCCGGAAAGCCATATTGCTTCCCTTATCGTACGCCTCATGGAATCTGGCGATTTTTTATATTTTGCTCTCACTGATGTTATTGTCTGATTATCACTGAAATATGGCCAGATGAGCGAAAGATAACCCATAGCTGCGGCTGATGATGCAGGCTCGGCAACGATTAGCGGTATGACAATATCGTGGTCAAGCAGTTGTCGATTCAAATATATCCGCGATTCATCGGATGTGCTTGCCAGATAGGCTCGATCTTCTTCTTTTTCAGGGTTGTGCAATATAATTTTCAAACCCTCACCAAAATGCTCGTTAAAATGTGATTGCAATTCAGTGTGGCACAGAACAGTTATATCAGTTTCGGCAATTCCCAGGCTTTTCAGTTTCGAAATAATCACTTGCAGCGGTTCGATGATTTGTCCAAACTCACCAACAACCGGAATGACAACCTGATCTCCACCAACAATAAGATCTTTAAGGGCAAAAAGCATATTCCCAGATGGCTGATGGAAAAAATCTTCAACTTTCTGCCTGATCTCTTCGGCAGGCACTGGCTCAGGCCCTGAAAAACAAGTGGTCAGGCCAGCGTTATCAAAGATAAAGTCGATAGACTTGCCACGCCATGTCAGTTTCCGAGCCGTTGATTTTGCCAATGATACGTTCCTTGCCGAATTGTCATCGTGTGCCATCTATTCAGGTTATCATAGGTTGCTTAAAATGATCAGACAAGTCGGCAAGCGGGCGACACCAATCTGGCACGATAAAAATTGTCGAGGCTGGAACTGAATCCCGCACTCCGGCGTCTTAGGATCAGGATTCCGATGGCTGACGAAGAATCAGACGAATTCTGGGTTGAGCGATTCCTGGCCGGAGAGGCATCAGCCTTCGACCAGCTGGTTCGCCGTACGCAAGGGCGTCTCTACTCATCTATCGTCAAGATCGTCGGTTCACGCGAGGAAGCACTGGATGTTCTGCAAGAGACTTATATCAAAATCTTTCGGAACATGAGCCGCTTTCAACGGGGGGCCGCTTTCAGTACCTGGGCCTACCGTATCGCTGTGAACCAGTCGATCAGTCATCGTCGCAAACGTCGGCTTGTTCAATTCGGGGTGAACCAGAACAATACCGAATCTGATGAATTTGACCATGACCCGGAAGACCCGCACAGCCAGGAATCGAATCTCGACCGGCTTGCCCGATTAGAGCGCAACCAATTGGTGGAAAAGGCTTTGAATTCACTGCCAACCGCTCAGCGGGCCGTCCTCGTGATGTGCGATTATGACGAACTTCGCTATGACGAAATTGCTGCCATACTCGATGTGCCGATTGGCACTGTTCGCAGCCGTATTCATCGGGCCCGTGAAGAGTTACGCAAAAAGCTGACGCCTCTGCTTAACGAGCCTGCACCAACTGGCACTTCGCCTGAGAATTCAGGTTCGGGTACACCTTCTGCCAGCGCCGCCACCAGTCCCGTCCGATCAAGTTGAATCAAGAAACAGGAAGAGTCGATGAAGTCATCAGACGAAACGCTGTTAAACCGATTTCTGGATAACGATCTGACGCCGGAAGAGGTTGCGGAATTACAACTGCAAATCAATGCCAGCAAGGAACTTAAAACACGACTGGCTGAATACGGGCAGGTGAGAGATGCCATAGGCGGCATGCCCAGAGCCCGCATTCCGGAAGACATGGTGGCCAGGCTGGCCCCGCTTCTCAGTGAGCCGCCTGCCGTGCCACTGTTTACCAACCTGGCAAGCTCCGTACTGCCTCGCTGGCTGACCGGTTCGGCCGCTCTGCTTATGCTCACAG
>JBJTRR010000585.1:0-2105 GCA_046076185.1 bacterium
TGAAAGGTGTCGTAACAGTGAACAGGAACTTCCGCCCCTGCGGGAAAGCCTTCCAGGCTGGCAGGTATGATAATGAAGCCAGTGGCACGCGTTGCACCCGAGAGAATTGATGCGCCGCTGGTGGCAATCACTTCAACTTCATTTGTATTTGATTTCCATTTCACCCGGACATAATCAACCCGCCCTATGACACTTGACAGTTTATGGGCAAGTTTGCATTTGACAACGGGATAAGGCGATGCTGTGGCAAGACCTGCCAGTTTCCTGACGATGAGGCGGCCAAACAGGTCGTAGGCACAAAGGCAGCTCACGGGGTTGCCAGGCGTGAGCAACACGGGTTTAAGCCCAATCAGACCAAATCCGGTAGGGCTTGCAGGCCTAAGGGCGACCCCATGCACCAGTAACTTACCGGTGTCAGAGATTATGGCTGGTGCATGATCTTCAGGGCCTGCCGAACTACCGCCATTAATGATTATTCCATGAATATCATTGCAATTGGCCAATTCTAAAAGCGTTGATTTTAACTTCAGTGCATCATCCTGAATTGGGCCAATCAGTATGGGTTCTCCGCCATCACGACTGAAGAGGGCTGAAAGCATGGGCGAATTCATGTCGTTGATCTGATAATTTGATTTAAGTGAATTATCAGGATTTGCATTTAATTCGTCGCCCGTGGCTATAATTGCAATTCTTGGCTTTTTGATAACAGAAACCGATTGCACACCAAGACCGGCACAGAGGCCAATATCCTGCGGTCGCAAGACTTGCCCGGCAGGAATGACAGGTGTACCTGATTGAACATCTTCAGCAACTTTGCCGATATGTCGACCTGGAGTGACAGGCGATCTGACAATGATCTGATTGCCGGCCATTTCAGTGAATTCAACTGGCACAACACAGTCGGCACCCGCTGGAACGGGAGCGCCGGTTGCGATGGCAACAGCCTCGGCAGGGCCGACTGTGGCAGAAAAGCCTATGCCCGGGCGGCTTCGGCCGATCAAATTAAATCGTGAGGGGGTGTAAAGATCAGAGCCAAATGTCTCTTCGGCTTTCAAGGCAAAGCCGTCCATCGCGGCACGGTTGAATGAGGGGATGTCAACGGGGGCGAACAGAGTTTCTGACAAGACCCGGCCCAATGCAATGCGGGGCGAAATTCTCTCGGAATCAATCCGGGTGATGCTGGAATGAATGATCGACACGAATGCTTCGACAGTAGTGCGATGCCGAAAGCCGCAGCCACGCGGGTCGTTGTTCAGGGTTAGTTCGTCAATCGATTTAGCCATAACATATTATTTTCAAAATATTCGGCTACCGGTCAATCGCAAAGGCCATAGACCATCGCCAAGAGCATTGCCCAGCGATTGAAAAATGGTATGGCAATCCATTTGGCGACTGCCACACCCATTTATCTTTTGCTTAACGGCTTCACCCCAAACTGACTGTTGTGCGGGTAAGGTTCACCAGAACGGTGCCGCCCGGGGTCAGGTTTCGATCGCCATCGATGGCGGCCTGGGTGCTGTCCTGCAGGCCTTTGACCTGCAGTTGGAATGTCAAGCCAGTCGCAATGTTAAGTGCGGCACGAGGCGTGAGTGTGATTGTTCGCCTGGCAGAGTCGTAAGCGGCAGAACGCAAGGCGACTCTGAGATCGTCGCGAGTGCCAAGTTTCTTGTCGCGACCCGGGTTGAGCAATAGATAATTTGCAAGATTTCGAGCAGATGCAGAATTCAGGTCGCCGTCAAAAGTGATGACTATCGATGAAATCAGGCCTGTGCGACTTCGGTTTGCGACAACACCTACGGAGCGAACTGGCGGGTTGACAATCGTCAGGCTTAGGGTTTTCTCGGTAGCGAGCCCTTCGGTATCAACCGCCCTGATCTTAACGACAAAGTTTCCGTTAGTGTTGTAGGTGTTGTTGACTGAGAAACTGCCGTCGCTGCCAAGGATGATCGGTTGTGGGCCTGAACCGGCACCAAAATCAGCCGTGGCAGACGCCAACGGTGCAAAGTCGGCGTCGACAATTTTTCCCGAGAGCCCGTAGGCGTAATTCCGGTAGAAGCTTGTGGCAGGCGTCCCTGAAAAACTGATCACAGGTGGATGATTGACAG
>JBJTRR010000586.1:0-1606 GCA_046076185.1 bacterium
TTGAAAGAACTGCTTTAATTTTTTACTATTGACGAAAATGATGGATTATTTGACGAATATAACTTGTAGAATAACTACAGGTTGATTCATGGCTGGACTCATTTCTTCGTATTGCGTATAATTTTATAATTACTCAGCGAACGGTTTTTGTGAGTCACGTCAATGCCTATTGAACTGACTGAACTTCAGCAAAAGACTCTCGATACCTCGAAAGAAGTACCTCTCAAGGTAATCGATCCGCGTACGAGTGCCAGTTACGTACTCGTTCCGGCTCAGGAATACGCCATCATCTGCGATGTGCTTGACGACGAGCATAAACAGCAGTCAATTCATCGTTTGGCCCTGAAAAACGCCGTCGGTCGTATGGATGACGAGCCGTGATTCAGGCAGGTGAAGTCTATATCGCCGATTTTGAGCAAGCCGGCCCACATCCAGTGATTATTGTTTCTCGTGAAAGTCTCAATCGCGGGCGATATGTTCTGGCTGTTGTTTGTACTTCAGCCCGCTTTGCTGTTCGGAAGGCCTTGCCGAACTGTGTTGCTTTTGGTCCCGGTCGGTTTGGTTTTAAGACTGAATGTGTTGCCCAATGCGAAAACCTGCTATCGATCGATAAAGCACAACTAGACCTTGTACATGGGCCGATTGGTATTCTGGATGAAACGGCAATTCGGGATGTAATTAAAGCGATTGGCTATGTAATAGAATCTGACTGTGAGCCGATTTAGCAAACCTCTATGCAGAATTTCAGTGAAATTGAATTAACCGCTATTATTATTATTATATTGTATTTCACGAAATTTGATCACTGTAAAATAGGTCACCAGAAGTATTTCCATTGAGAAAATCAGCGGAACAAGCGATGGTGAAAGATGGCCAAGAGTGAAGTCTCGCACAAGCCAGGCAAGATAAGCGGCCCATGAGAGAATCAGCAATAATTTTGTGTGATTGAGTTGAAGGGATGAAGTCAGCCATTCGACGATACAAACTGTGAAAAAATTGCGCAGCAGAATGGTGGCGGCCAGCATTTCCCGTGATAATGTCAACGAATAATCTTCGGTCACGTCGCGCAGGAAGCCAATGACGGTGATGGAAATTGCAATATGCCAGGCAAGCCCATGAAAATGAAAGGCAAGCCAGAATAATGCAACGCCCAGAAATAGAAACGGCATGCGGTGCGGCAGTGAAAATTGTATTTCAATGGCCAGCGTGCTAACCAAAAAACCAGACAAAACATTGATCCAGCGAAATGAATTGGATTTGTCGTTTTTACAGGTTAAAGCAGAATCTTGCACGAGACCTGGAAATGAAATGGTGAAGCCAGCGCCCAGAATGGCCCCGAAGGAAAATTCCATAAGCTTCCACCAGGGTGCGGATCGCCACTGGGGCAGCCGTGTGAAGCCGAAATATAGCCAGAGCGAGCCGAGGCCAAAGCCCAGGGCGCCGACGATGAAACCGGTTATGGAATATGCAAGGGTCTGGCGTGTTCGAAATGCAATTGAGAGGTAGCACATGGCAAGAAGCGGGCCGAGAATGAGCCCGAACCAGACTTCCTCCCGGGGTTTATTCAGAGGGTCAGAGAAATAAATGAGTTTTGGATGATTGACAA
>JBJTRR010000587.1:0-2246 GCA_046076185.1 bacterium
TCATCAGGCCCTTCGGATTCAATTGCTGATATCCGTCGTATTCGAAATGAAACCGGCTGGTTACCGAACATTGAAATTAAGCAAAGCCTGCATGATTTGTGGGAAACCCTGCAATGAGATTATTTCGCAGGACGAGTGATTGGCTCGGTTCGCCAGAGCATGATGCTGTTATCCTGCGAGACTGTTGCCAGATTTTTGCCATCAGGTGTTATTGCAATTTCGTGAATTTTATCGGTTTGTCGTTTTAGATGGAAGACCTTAATTTCGGTCTTTAGGTTCCAGATATTGAGGCCACCGGAAACACCGCCTGCTGCAACAAGAAAATGATCGCCGTCAGGAATAAATCTGATCGCTGAGAGTGTTTCACCATAGGCTTCCCAGCGTACTTTTCTCTGACGGGTCAGCACGTCCCAAACATAAACACTTCCTGCATCATCGGTTGCGGCAAGATATCTGCCATCGGGTGAGAAGTTCAGGCTTGTTGACTGAGAGTTTGTGAGCCAGCTTTCCATAATCTCACCTGAATCTGTATTTACGATATAAACGTCGCGGTTAATACAAATGGCCAGTTGATTATTGTAACCTGGCCGAAATGCGATTGCACTGGTCTGGTCTTTTCTGATTTGAATCCGTTTTTTTAATTCGCCGGTTTCAGTATCCCAGATGATCACAATTCCATCCTGATCAGCCGAGGCCAGGCATTTGCCGCTCTGGTTAAATGAAATGGAATATATTTTTGTCTGATCGCTTGTAAGATCCCTGATTTTCCTGCCCGTCTGGGGATCCCACAACGTGAGATTATCCTTTTTACCAAGGCTGCATGAGGCGAGAATATTACCATTGGGGCTGAAGGCGACTTTGGAAACGGTCGCTTCATGTGCTTTCCAGCCGCGAACCAGCTTGCCGGCTCGCCAGTCCCAGATGCGAATTGTCATGGGGTCGTCGCTGTCGTCGCTAGAAGTTGCAAGCAGGTTTCCATCAGGGCTGAAGGCGGCACCCCAGGTTTCATCGGTATGGCCCGGAAGGCTGTCAGATAAAGGTTCAGGCCTGGCATTCAGCCAATATCGTGTCAAGAAGCGTTCCTGAATAAAAAAGAGACTGTGGCCATCTTGTGGATTTAAAAGGCTTGGTGGTTGCCACTGGAAGTTTAATGGAATTTCTTTGCCGGTGTTCATATCCCATTGCTGAATTGAAATCGGCCGAACATCTTTTGAGTAATTATAGGTGTAAATGATATTATTCGCGACTTCCAGACCCGGCGGTTCTGCATTCAGCGAAAAGAATTTCTTATTCACTTCCTTCAGCGGTTTTAATGGGTTGATCTGGCCCAGGCGAGTATCAATGACCGCTCCTTTCATCAAATCATTGAAAGCGATCAAATTCTCTTCGGAAGCCCAGCGACAAAACTGGATGGGGTGATCAGCTGGTTGAAATTCCTGTGGTGCTGTGGTGCTATTGTTTTGCAGGTCCCAAATTGCAACTTTTAAACCTGTCTGACTGATCAAGGCCAGCGAATGCCCCATAATGTCTGAAGAAAACGGGCCGATCTGGAAATCGCCTGATTTGCCGAGTGATTTATCGTATGGTTGTTGTGTTATTTTTCTGACATGCAATTGGCAATCGTCATTTGCTGATAAAACATGTTCACCATCACGCAGAAGCATGAGAGATGAGCCTGGCTTGATATGATTCACGACTTGATATTCGCCAGTCTTGATATCAATGGTGGTGATACGACAGAGATTATCAGCCTGATTTTTCTCCTGGCAGACAATCTGATGATTACTGATTCCGGTGGCAGCACGAGAGATTGTCCACTTGCCGGGCCGCTCAATTTTAAATTCTTTTAATTGGCCAGACTGATCGCGAACCTGTAGATGGAATTCGGATTTAGCCTGATTCTCAGCCCCAAAAATTCTATGAGAAAGGAGCAGAAAATCCGTTTCATCGCGACTGTAACGCATTAAACAAAGTTTGGAATCAGCAGATGGTTTTCTTAATTCCTCAAGCACCTTGCCAGTTTCGATATTTCGGATTTTTACCAAAGCGCTTTCGTGATAGGATGCAATCTGGTTTAATTTCTTAGAAATTGCAATTCCATTATCAAGTGAATAACAACCATGATTTGATAATTCAACAACGAGGGCATGAAGATAAAATTCATCGGGATTGAAGATTTCCCTCTGGGCCCGGCTGCGCCGCCAGAGCATATCCCAGACAAAATCACGCTTGCCTGGGCCGCGATC
>JBJTRR010000588.1:0-2449 GCA_046076185.1 bacterium
TCTGCACCATGTCTCGAATGGCACCCGCCTGGTCGTAAAACGCCCCCCGGCCGCCCGACATCCCCACCGTCTCAGCCACCAGAAACTGAATCGAAGCCACATGCGCCCTGTTCCAGATCGACTCAAAAACCGTGTTCCCAAACCTCAGGGCCAAAATATTCTGCACCGTCTCCTTGCCCAGATAATGGTCAATGCGATACGTCTGCGGCTCTGTCAGCCACTTCGAAAGATCCTCGTGCAGCTTCACCGCCGACTGCGTGTCGTTGCCAAACGGCTTTTCCACCACCACACGCGACCAGGGCCCGATATTTGACGGAGAATAGATCAGCCCCGACTTGCCCAGATTTTCCACAATCTGGCTGAAAAACTCGGGCGCCGTCGCCAGATAAAACAACCGGTTGCCCTTCGTGCCACACTCGGCGTCAATCTGCTCAAGCCTGGCTTTCAGCTTCTCATAACTCGCCAGGTCGTCAAATTTCCCCTCGCTGATAAACAAATGCCTCGCAAATTCCGGCCAGTGGCCTGAAATCACCGAATGGCTGGCAATCGACGATGCCATCTCCTCCCGAAATTTCTCGTCAGTCCACTCGCGGCGTGCAAAGCCAACAACAGCATATTGTGACGCAAGCTGCCCAGAACTGGCCAGGTTACACAAGGCCGGCAACAACTTCCGGTGTGTCAGGTCGCCGGTCGCACCAAAAAGCACAATCGTGCATGGCTCGGCCACCTGGCTCGGCAAAACACCCCGATTCGAACCCGCCACCGTCACATTCGGTTCCGCCATGGCCCTGTCTTCCTCAATCATTCTGTCAGGTTTTGTGAACAGCATTATGCCAGATCAACCCGCCCACGGGCAACCATTCTTCCCGCAATCATGCCCTGCTCAGGAACATGGCAGCCTTAGAGCCTAAATCGCCGTTTCAAAAATTCATCATTGAAATTTCCGGTATTTTGCCATTCAATGCTCTTTAAAGACTGCTGCGACACCCTTTAATATTACAAATATAGTATAAAACCATCGATTTGCTATCCCTGGTTTTTGAAAATCGTTGACAGATACCTCATGCCTGCAAATAATAATTACCTGATGCCGTTCCAATCAAAGCAGACAACATTTAACGATATGTGTAACAGGACATCATGGAATGCCCGTGAAAATGGTTCTTGATGAAGAAACGGCCGGCCGATTCCTGGTGGCTGAGCAGTTCAACATGCTCAGCAGCGTTGACACGTCATCCTTCCAGGCGATTGACGACAAAGCCGCAAGGCTGATGACCCGCCACAAGGGCGACCTGAACCTGAGCGGGCTCAAGACTCTCTCCACTGAATCGGCCCAGGCCCTCGCACGCCATAAAGGGGCCCTTGACCTGAGCGGGTTGAAAAGCCTTTCAGCGGAACAGGCTGCCGCCCTGGGCCGGCACAAGGGCAGGCTGAACCTAAGCAGCGTTGCCAGCCTCTCTCACACCTCGGCCGCTGCTCTTTCTTCGCACAGGGGCTCAGTCAACCTGAGTGGCCTGAAACAGCTTGATGCACGCACGGCCCGGGCCTTATCGGCCATTAAGGGCGACCTCTTCCTCCGTGGCCTGTCCGACCTGCCCGAAGATATTGCCACTGAACTCTCCCGGCAT
Organism: bacterium; assembly: GCA_046076185.1. Classification (GTDB taxonomy): domain Bacteria; phylum Planctomycetota; class Planctomycetia; order Isosphaerales; family Isosphaeraceae; genus QWQI01. Next base: position 1,629 of record JBJTRR010000588.1, read on the forward strand.
CGCGGAACACTCTATCTGGGCGGCCTGAAAAAGCTCTCGGCTGAATCGGCCACAGCACTGGCCGGGCACAAGGGGGCAATCGGGCTAAAGGGGCTCAAGTCCATTTCCGACGAATCGGCTGAGGCACTTTCACGCCTCAAGGGTGGTTTGCATCTGGGCGGGCTCACACGCCTTTCCAGCGAATCTGCCAGGCATCTCGCCGGGCACCGTTACGATATTCACCTGGGCAGTTTGAAATCGCTCACCGATGCCGCCGTGATTCATCTCTCGCGTCACAAGGGCGGTATTCACCTGGGCGGGCTCACAAAACTGAGTCTCACAGCCGCCAGCGCTCTAAGCAGCCACGATGGCGAACTTTGCCTGAGCAGCCTGAAAAATATACCGCCTGACGTTGCCGCCGAACTGGCAAAGCACGAAGAATTCATCTATTACGAAGACCCGATTGAATCTTCGGCGTCTGTTTCATAAAACTCTAATCAGAGTAATTGCAAAATCGCCTGTTTGCCAGATAAAATACAAATAAAGCCGCAACCTGAGACTGGACCACATTCATGGCAACCGCAAGCACCGAGATCAAGACTTTTAGCAGATACATCGTGCATAATTTGCTTGAACTGGCTAAATTCGACCAGAAAAACGACATTCAGAAATTGCACGGCAGAAAGCTGAATATTGAGCAAAGTGGCCGGTTTCTAATGACCGTGGGCGAATGGTTCCGGTCTGGTGACAGCTCTTTGATGAAGTCATATAACAGGGCATCCGTTGAAAACTTATTGAAAGAAGCCATTAAAAGCCTCAGCAATCAGGGTATTCAACAAAAT
>JBJTRR010000589.1:0-1381 GCA_046076185.1 bacterium
TTGGCACGAATTTGACTGTGAACGGCACGGCGTCTTTTGTCACCACGGGCACGGGCACCAGTGGCAATATCACGCTGCTGAACCTGACAAACAAGTTCGGCCGGTTTGATGCCCGTGGCACAAACATTTCGGTATCTGACCCACCCGCCGGCATTGTGCTGGGCAATGTGGTGGCGTCGGGCGACTTCTTTGCCAACGGCGTGACCGGGCCAATTACTCAGGCGGCAGGTACAAGTGTGCAAGTGGCTGGCACGGCGAATTTCATCACGGCCGGCACAGGTAATGATGGTAATATCACGCTTGACAGCACAACCAACAATTTCTCGGCGGCCGGAAACATCTCTGCCAGCGGCGGTGCCGTTACGATAGTGAATTCCAATGCCACGATGCTGGGCACGATAACGGCTACGGGCTTGAGTGTCAATTCGACTGGTGGACCGATCACTCAGGCCACAGGCACGAGCCTGACAATTGCAGGCACGGCGAATATCGTTTCGACTGGTTCCGGCAATGAAGGCAACATTACGCTGAATAATGCCACCAACGACTTCAATATCCTGACGGCCAGCGGCACGAATCTGACACTTGCCGATCAGAACAATGTGACGCTGAATAACACGTCGATCACACGAACGGTGAATATCACTGCGGCAAACATCGTTACCGTCACAGGCAGCTACACAGCGGCCAATACGATTGTGAGCAATGGCACACTTGTCGCTAACGGGCTGATGACGACCAATCTGACAATTGCCGTTGGTGCGGCCAATATTCAGACCGGCGGCAACGTGACGGGTGCAACGGTTGTCAATAGTGGCAGCCTGACATCCAATGGTGCCTTTGGTTCGTTGACAATGAACAACGGCACCACGCTTTACACCAGTAGCACAGGCACGGTGGTCAATGGCAACCTGACATTTGCCAATGGTTCCATCTGGAATGCTACGGGCAGCAGCCTTTCGAATTTCAGCAAGATTTCAACCACGGGCCTTGTCACGATTCAGCCGACAGCGAACCTGACCCTGACTTCACCTTCCGGAATGGTTTATGGCAATGGCATTACGCTGATTGATCAGTCAGGCAGCACGCTGATTAATCAGTCAACCGGCTTTGCGAACCTGCCACAGCGAACGATTTTCACGAACAATAACAACGTGCTGGTGATGAATTACAACGGGGCGGCCGGAAATTATTCTTACTCCTCTAATGGAGTTGACCTGATCATCTCTGTTGCCCCCGGCAAGATTCAGGTCTTGAGCACAAACATCACTGGCACGGCTGGGCAGCAGTTCAGCAGCAACCTGAATATCCGCGTGATCAGCGATTTCAACAACCCGGTCGGCATTCCGGGCATTCCGGTGATGATCACCCTGCCGGGCAA
>JBJTRR010000590.1:0-3862 GCA_046076185.1 bacterium
TGGAAGGCAAATCCATCCGGGAACTACTGAAAAATCCACAGGCAGAATGGAAAATGCCGGCTCTGACAACTTTCCGATTTAAAAATCACGCTGTACGTACTGAAGATTATCGCTATATTCGCTATGCCGATGGCGATGAAGAGCTTTACAACGAGAAAAAAGACCCATTTGAATGGAATAACCTGGCCAAAGATCCGGCATTCGCCTCTGTGAAAAAAGATCTCGCCGAATTCCTCCCAAAGCAGAACACGGCTGATATTGGTAATGCCCGAGCCGAAGAGAAAAAAGCGACAAAGGCAAAAAAGCAGGCCAGGACGAATTAACCTGACTGCATTCCCATTTCAAAAAATCCAATCGCCCGGTTTCAGCCTGTTTTCAGTCAGATTTTTCATGAAATCTGCCAGCTTGAATCTCAAAATCGGGTAGGCAAAAAGGCGATTAGCCAGTTCACGATTGAAAACTCGGGAATTTTCAAACCATTCAGGGCTTAATTGCAAAAGCCGGTTCGCCAGCTTTTCCGGATAAGTTTCATCCCGTATTCCCTGATAAGGCAATATCTGGCCTGTATCTGACAAAATCCGGTGAGCTTCGCCCACATCGCTGCATAACACCGGTGTGCCACAGGCTAGATATTCTGGTAGTTTGGCAGTTGTCCGGCCCCAGCCCACCGGGTCATCCGTCTGGGTAGAAATCGCCACATCAAATACATTCATCCATGCTGGAACATCATCATGCGGCACACGCCCGACAAGCCTTATTCTATTTTCCAGGCCGTATTTTGAAATGGCTTTTTCCAGAACCGGTCGGCCTGGCCCATCACCCACAATTACACCTGTAATATTCGAGCTTTCAGGAAGTCTGGCCAAAGTTTCAACCATTTCCCAGCCATAAAACAGATTATGCTTTGGTGCATGGTGGATATTGCCAACCAGTCCTATGACAAACCTGGATTGCAGATCATACTTAACCCTGAGCTGACCAACGGCAAATGAATCAGGCATGGGCCTGAAAGTATTGACATCGACTCCATCCGGCAGCCAAAGTGAAGGCGGCAGCGGGCGAGAGGGCCGCAGGTTCTGGAAATAGTTCCGCAGAAAAGTGCCACGAAATACGATGGCATCAGCTCGCCAGGGAAGATTCTTGTCGAACCACGAGGCAAGCTCTAATTCAAAGCCTTTTTTTCCCTGGCCCTGCATCAATGGCCGCATGGGGTCGCCAATTTCATAGATCAGCCGAATATTTCGATTGAAACCACGGCCAAGTGCAGAGATAGCGGCCTGGGGAAAGCCCAGATCAATACAATAAACCGTTCCGCCCGAGACTTTCTTGATTGCACGCCATGCCGGCAAGGCCGAGCCCAGCCGCCCTTTGGTTTTAAAATTGATATTCGATTCAGCACCAAATAATGCTTTTGCTCTGGGTGCCTGCACACTGCCGGTTGGGCCATTGACAAAAATTAATTCTGCCTGAGGCTGATATTCAGAAGGATTAAAATCAAACTGATTTTCTGAAGCTAAACTCATTTCCATCGGCACTCATTTAAATTCTTATAAAAATTACATTTCAAAGCCTTGCGGGTGAGCCTTGTGCCAGGCCCATGCCGATGAAATCACCTCGCGAATATTATTGTGCCGTGCTGTCCACCCCAGTTCTTTCAAAGCCTTGGTGTTATCTCCCATGAGAACAGCCGGATCGCCTGCACGACGTGGCGAATGCACAACCGGAATCGGGTGGCCAGTCACATCTCTTGCGGCGGCAATCACTTCTGCCACACTCACACCAACGCCGGTGCCAAGGTTGAAATCAACCAGTTCACCACGTTTCAGGTAATTAAGAACCCTCAGGTGTGCTTCGGCCAGATCATCCACATGCACATAGTCGCGAATGCAAGTTCCATCAGGTGTAGGGTAATCCGTCCCAAATATCTGAACATGTTCCCGATGGCCAAGAGCCACCTGAAGCACAATCGGAATCAAATGACTCTCTGGCTTGTGATCTTCACCAATACTGCCATCAGACGCTGCGCCTGAAGCATTAAAATAGCGAAGGGCTGCCGCTTCAAGATCGAATGCCAGGGCATAATCGGCCAAAGCACGTTCAATCACCAATTTCGTAAAGCCATAAGGGCTGATCGGGTTTTTAGGCAGATTCTCATGGATGGGTGGCTCGACATTCCCAAACACGGCACAGGTGCTTGAAAAAACGATTTTTTTCACCCCTGTAGCCACCATACTGTCGAGAAGTGAAAGCGTGCCAGTGACATTCGTACGGTAGTAAATATCGGGCCTTTGAACACTTTCACCCACCAATGCCCTTGCAGCGAAGTGCATGACTGCTTCGATCTGGTATTGTTTAAGAACTTCTTTCAGCTTTTCCGAATCGAGAAGGTCGCCGGTAATCAGTCGATCACCAGGCACAGCAAGCCGGTGCCCCTGGCTGAGATTGTCAAAAACCCACGCCTGATGACCATTGGCCAGAATGTGCCGCAGGCAATGGCTACCTACATAACCTGCACCACCCACGACAAGAATATTCATGTCAGGCCGTTTCCCCTGCACTTTGAAGCACCGAGCGAATGGCTTCGATCACATCGTGATGGATTCTCGAATTGGTCACCACAATGCCATGAGCCTGAGGAAAACGATGATTATCGTGCCATGATCGCTGGTCATTCCAGGCCAGTGGCTGCCCGTAAATGTCAGAAACCCTTCCCCCGGCTTCTTCGACTATAAGCACACCGGCTGCGTGATCCCAGATGGCTTCGCGATAAGTGCTTGACGTAGGCAACCGCAGATAAATGTCGGCAGCCCCCGATGCAACAGCCGCATATTTTGCCTGACTGTCCATCCTGTCGATTTGTGAGTCGGGAATATCAAGCACAGCGGCCACTTTCGCACTGGTTCCGGTGGGGCTATGATTCAGCGATTCACACATCCTCATGCTGCCCGTGGCTGATCGATCGCTCACGTTTAATCGCTTGGCTTCGCCGTCACTGAAGATTGGCATGGCGTAAGCTCCTTCACCTTTTACGGCATAAAGCAGCAAGCCAGTTCCGTTTTGCCCAGGCAAAGAAAATTCCGGGCAGGCCAGAACAGCAAGATTCACTTGGCCTTTTTCGATAAGCCCAAGAGCAATCGCATACTGCCCGCCTTTCAGGTAACCTTTTGTGCCGTCAATCGGGTCAATCACCCAGTATCGGTCTCGCCAGCTTTCGTGGGGTTCGGCTGATTCAGAAAGGCCGCGATTGATTGAATCGGCAATCTCGGCGACCGTAGCGAAACTCCCGCCAGCGTTCTGAAGATCGCGAATCAGTTCCGTTGTGAAATTGTGATCCTGAAAATCGTCAGGCGATGCCGTCTCCTCAGCCATCACAGGGTCGGTCAAAAAAAGCTTGCGTAAAGTCTGCACAATTAAAGCCTGGCTTCCAAAATCGGCATTGGTCACCGGGCTACCATCAGACTTGGTCATCGACCGTATCCGCTTTTCTAATCGAATCTGATGGCAAAAAATCGCGGCTTGCCGCACTGCAGCAATGGCCTGATTAAGTTCCTCCTGCCTCGTCACCATTCCGGTCAATCTCCTGCCCAGCCAGATTCCAATTCACTCTGAGGTTAAGATAAACTTTTTGAAGCGTTAATCCTAGACGAACTCAGTAATTAACAACATATTCATTGTTTTTCTGGAACATGTCGGACAAATTGCCGTATCTCTTAACTTGAATAAATATCATTTGTTACGAAAAACCATCAATATGTCTGTTGTGTTCTGGCAACGTCAAAATCGGGAGACTGTTTCAAAAATTAGGTAGAATCGCCATTTTTTGTCTGATATTATGATCAAATCCATATTTCGGAACTCTTTC
>JBJTRR010000591.1:0-2052 GCA_046076185.1 bacterium
ATTTCAGGCAGGATCATCAGGGTGCGGCCCAGGCCAAGAAGGTCTCGCGGCGTAGCCCGGCCGGTGCCGACGCGTGCGGCCAGGCGTTCCAGGTCAGCCACTTCACCGACCCATCGGCGAATGGTGTCACGAATTTCAGCCTTTGTCACAAGCTCGCTAACGGCATCGTGGCGGGCCACGATTTCGGGCAGATCAACCAGCGGAGCAGCCAGCCATTCGCCCAGCAGCCGGGCCCCCATGGGCGACTGGGTGCGGTCGATCACGGCCAGCAGAGAGCCATCGCGGCGGCCTTCGCGAATGGTTTTGGTCAGCTCAAGGGCGCGGCGGGTGTTGGGGTCAAGGCCCAGGATTGAGTCGCGGGAATAGGGCGTGATCTGGTGAAAATGCTTCAGGGCGGCTTTTTGCGTGTCAAGCAGATAAGCGATCATGGCACCGGCGGCGGGAATTTCGTAGCCGTCGTCGTCAATGCCGAAGCCGCTCAGGGTTTTGGTGCCGAATTGTTCGCAAAGCGTTTTCAGGGCACGGTCGGGCAGGAAGTCCCAGCTTGGCCGGGGCGAAACCAGAGTGCTGAACTGCCCGCGCAGGGCCTTCAGCCAGGCGCTTTCAACCTGCGTTTCGCACACCACAAGCTCGGAAGGTGCCAGGCGGGCCAGTTCTTCAACCAGTTCGAGCTTCTGCAGGCTGGTGACGGCGAATCGGCCGGTGGAAAGCTCGGCCACGGCCAGACCCATTTTGCCGCGATACTCGAAAACGGCGGCAATGTGGTTCGCCGTGCGGGGGTCGAGCAGAGAATCTTCCGTGAGCGTGCCGGGCGTGACGACTCGCACAATGTCTCGCTTGACAACCGAACCGGTGGCCTGTTTCGGGTCTTCCATCTGTTCGCACACGGCAGCCCGGCGACCAGCGGCGATGATCTTGGCCAGATATTGATCAAGAGCCGGGTGCGGAAAGCCGGCCATGGATAGCGGGTTTTCGGCGTTTTTGTCGCGGCTGGTGAGAGTCAGGCCGAGAATTTCCGAGGCGGCCACGGCATCGTCGCCAAACATTTCGTAAAAATCGCCCATGCGAAAGAGCAGAATGGCATCAGGGTCGCGGGCTTTCAGCTCGCGAAACTGGCGCATCATGGGTGATTCAGCAGATTCAGCCATTTTTCAGAGATGTCCATAAACAGACTTAGCCAGTCAGGGCGTAGTGGCCCGGGCTGGCAAGTGGTTGTGTGATGGATTTCAGCTTGACTGGGTTAGGCGAAAGGCTACAGCGGCACTCAGAACGAGGCCAGTGCTTCCTGCTCTTCGTCAAAGATTTCAAGAACTTTGTCAAGCCGTGTAAGGCGAAAGACTTCCATCAGCTCGTCGGCGATTGAGCATAGCTTCAGGGTGCCGCCGGCTTTCTTGATCTTGTTGCGAAGGTTGATAAGCTTGCCCAGAGCGGCCGAGGAGAGATACTGAACATTGCCGAAGTTGAGCAGCAACTGGGAATGTCCGTCATCCTCAACCAGGCTGAAAAGCTCGTCACCAACGGCCTGAATGATTTCTTCGTCGCGAATCGTGGTGTCCACGAAACTGACCACCGTGACGTCGTCGATGTTTTCGGTTCGAAGATGGCTGCGGGACGCTGACATCGGCAATGGCTCCTGTCCTGATTCCGAAAGGCTGCCGCCGGGTCGCGGTTTATTTCCGGCGATTACTGCCTCATGCAAGAGGGCCCGGATTGCACTTCACATCCCCGTGAGGCCCGAAACTCATCTTGCGTTCACCACACTTAAACCGATTCGGTCATGCAAATCAAGATGCCAGTGGGTGAAGATTTTGCACTTTTTTAGATCATAACAGATCGCAGTCAGAATTCCCAGAGAATGTTGACCCAAATCAATCAAATGCGGAAGATATTCTTCGGAATGCCATCTGGCGGCACCCGCCACACACCCTTTCTGATGCCTAACCCGGGAAAAAACATGTCCGCCCCGTTTCCAATTCTCACCGAAGCCCAGCTCGCCGAACTGCGACGCTATAACTCGCCCACCATCTCAAACGCCATCGAACTGTTCAAGGT
>JBJTRR010000592.1:0-1140 GCA_046076185.1 bacterium
GTGCCTGCTGAACCTGACTGGGCGTGGCATTATATGCAATGGGTGCGGTGGTTAAAGTTGTGCTCGCGGTGGTCGTCAGGCTGAGTGTGAAAGATCCGCTGTTCGCAAAGGAATAAATCGACAGTAAAGGGGCTGTCAACGGCTGTGAGATGACCGTGCCGCCAGAGAGGGAATTGCCGTTCACGACTGCCGGGAGATTTACTTCAGGCAGGGTAAGTGCAATCAGATTTGACCCGGCATCGGCATATGATACAACATAGCTGGCACCGACAGAGTCTGTCATCGACTGCTGTAGTTCAAAGGTAATATTGGGAGCAGCTGAACTGGCTGAAGTTTTCAGCGAGAGAATGTACTGCGGAAATTGCGAAATAAAATCTGGGTTTGGCTGATTAAAGGCATAGTAAGTCTGGTCGCTGACAAGGCCAGCCACTGGTTTTCCAGGAACCTCCTGATAGATGACAGATGTTGCATCCGGCAGAAGCGGATTCGAGTTAAATGTCAGCAGGTTGCCATCAGAAAAGTTGCCGATCACAAAATTGTAAATAATTGCAATGTTCCAGGCCTGCGGGTTTCCGGTCACCGTAGCCTGAATTCCGGGAAGTGCATTCAGTGCCATCTGTAATGCTGCTGCGCTGATATTGTAAACAAGTGCACTGGTTGTAAAACTGCCTTCAGGCCCATTGATCGTAACCTGAAAAGTTCCGCCACCGGCATTATTTGAAAGCGTGTAAGAACTGTCAGAGTTCAGAAAAAGGCTTGAGCTTTGGCTGGTATTCTCGAAATTGCTGGTGACTGTAGCCACACAGGCCTGATTTGCAACCGTCAGAAGCCGTGGCAGTGCATCTTGCACAGCAGGGTTGGCGGACTGTGCCTGCGACTGGCTGGAAGCCAGTTGAATAACACCAGTCTGATTGGGGTTCACAATCGCCCAGTATGTCTGGCAATTCGCCAGATTCGCGACAGGTGCATTCAGGCCTGATGTATAAACAAGTGCCTGACCATTAATAAGATTTACCTGCTGGTTCGGAACGGGCAACGGCACCAGCCCAAACGGATTATCGGTCGGCTCGGAAAAGTTAAAATCAACAGTTGAAGTCTCTGCATTCAGTAATGACTTCTGAAAGAGGGTTCCGTCAGCGG
>JBJTRR010000593.1:0-1247 GCA_046076185.1 bacterium
ACGCGCCCGCATGGCCCTGGTCATGGCCGAAGGTCGCCGCGATGCCACTTATCAGATGCTTGAATACGACGCCCGTAAGGCCTTCAGCCTGAAACTCGCCACCGAAGCCCGCAACCTGATTCAGAAATGGCACGAAAACCCCGCTGATCATCATCTTTTGCGAACTTCATCGCTGGCCATTCAGGCCCTGATCGAGCCTTGGGAAAAACTCAAGGCAGTGACTCTGCAAACCACGTATATCGCAAGCTGGGAAATCATTTTCCCCTGCATGAAGGCTGAGGGGCACGCTGGCCTGACAGCCAACCCCAGCGACCTCGGCTGGTCGCTGATCAAATTCGCTACCCCATCCGATTACGCCAATCCAAGCATCTGGGATAATGCTGACGAATCCGCATCGCTCTTCGAACAACCGCTCGTCAGAGACATGTTGAAAAAAAGTAACAACAGCAGACTACCGTGGTCTGAATGTAAGCCAGAGCTTTTAAAACTTGCCGATAAGCACCTTTGCATACTTGAGAACCAACTTCAGCAGGCCCTTGAAGCCGAGGCCATCGCCCTTGAAGATTTCATCGCAGCCTATACCACCAAAGAGGCCCGCGACTGCCTGAAACACCACCAGACCGAAATTCGCACCCTGACCGTTCGCTTCAACCAGATCCTGCGTATGTTTCACAGCATTCGCAACCAGCGCCTACGAAAGTCAAATCGCGGCAAATCTTCGAGCCAATCTTCCGGTAGTTCATCATCGGGCTCGCAATCTTCAGGCAGCCAGAATTCAGGGTCTTCAGGCGCCACACCAAAACAACCGAAAAACAATTCACCTGAAATACAACCGGAAAATACAACTTCGCCGGAATTGCAATTCAATAATATCATTCCCGATTTCAATTCAAATGCAACTGACCACGAAACCGAAAATACAATAGATACGACAGAAGATGTAATTGATAACACACCTGCCCCCGAGCCAATGAAGCCGGGCGAAGCGAAGAAGCTGGAATCGCGGATTCTGATCGGTTTTACAGCTGGTGTAACCGACGACCAGATGGCCCGGTTTTTCGCTGGTTGGGAAGACTGGCGAATGCAATATACAGACGACGAACTGCAGAAATTCCTGAGCAACATTCAGGAAACGCTGGCCATTGAGCGATACAAAAAGCTCTTTCAGGCTGAGAAAGCCCGGAGGCTTCGCCGATCTCAAACACCCGACGTTGCCTGATCGACAAGTGTCGATCAGGCGATTAGCA
>JBJTRR010000594.1:0-6201 GCA_046076185.1 bacterium
AAACTGAGATCCTTCTTTGAAATGGCGGTATAGGATCCTTCTTCCGTCAGGTAAAACTGAAATCCCAGTGGAGATTCATTCCATATGCTCGTCCGCAAACTCGTCTGCGAATTCATCGGCACTTTTTTCCTTGTGCTAACCATCGGCTGTTGTGTCACAGGCAAGGTAAATGCCGGGGCTATGGCTCCGCTGGCCATTGGCAGCGTTCTCATGGTCATGGTTTATGCCGGAGGCCATCTCTCGGGTGCCCACTATAACCCGGCCGTAACTCTTGCTCTGGCCATTCGTGGTCGCCACTCAAAAGCTGAAGTTGTGCCCTATTGGGTGGCACAGGTCGTTGGTGCGGGTGCTGCCGCTGCCATAGTGAAGTCACTCACCGGCGGTGGTTCAGCCGGTGCCCCTGAAAATATTGCGAACGCCGGCATCGTTGAATTTCTCTATACCTTTGCCCTGGCCTGTGTTGTGCTGAATGTGGCTACCGCCAAAGGCACTGCCGGTAATTCATTCTATGGCCTGGCCATTGGCTTCACTGTTCTGGCTGGCGCCTATTCCGTCGGCAGCATCTCGGGCGGGGCCTTCAACCCGGCCGTAGCCATTGGTGCCGGCCTTTTTGGGGCCATCCACCTGCCATCGATCTACGTCCACATTGTGGCCGACCTTGCCGGCGGTGCAGCGGCGGGTGCCGTCTTCAAGTTCCTGAAACCTGACGATAAATAAGCCCTTCCCGGCCCTCGGTCGATAACCACCCAAACGAAGGCGGACGCCGCGGGCGATCGCCTTTTATTTTTTTCTTTCAGGGCCAATGAGAATCTGTTAAAAAAAGGTTGGTTATACCGATTAATCAATCACGGCAAAATAACTTCACCCAATTCATCGCGAGTTTGGGTCGAAGGCAAGCCGAAGAATTGATCTGGATGGGAAGGGACTAACGCTCACGGCCCTTTGGCGTCATGGCTGGCGTCGCCTGTGATTGATCACCACGGGCAGGCTGAAATTGGATGGTTCTTCGCGGGCGATTTCGGCAACACGGACGATGTGTGTCAACTGGCCCGGCTGAGGTAATCATCTTATGAATTTCACTGAAATTGATCGCCAACGGTCATTTCAATTCCTCAAAAAATTTCTCCACGCCGCTTTTGCCGTTTGTATTTATCTCCCTACTGCACATGGACTTGAAAACAAATCCATTGAATCAACTTTGAACTGGCTCGGCGACTATGGCCAGGCCCTGAAAACGGCCGTTGACCGGCAGCGACCTGTGTGGCTGCAATTCACCGGCCCCTGGTGCCCGAACTGCCACCGGATGGACAAGGAATCGTTCAAAAACCCTAAGATTATCGAACATCTCAGCAAACTTTTTGTGCCGGCCAAAATATCGTGTGAGAACGATGCCGAACTTGCTTTGAGTTTTGGCTTTACGCAACTGCCGGCAACCGTGCTGATCAGCCCCGACGGCAAAATTCTCGCCAAACACGAGGGCTTTGCCGATGCTGAAACTCTGGCCAGAATCTCAAGCCAGGCTGGCGTGGTGATGAACGAAAAAGAATTCAAGCCAGCACAGGATTCTTCAGAAAAGGCTCTCCTGGCTGCAAAACCGACCGATAAAGCCACTGATGCACACGAAAAGGCTCACCAAACGGCTGATGCCCTGGCTGAAGCAAAGCCTGAGTCGTCGAAAGATAAGCCGGAAGCTGCACCTGCAGCGGAAGCGGCCTTGAGGCTGGATGGCACGCTGGTGGCTGAAAACAAGACAGCCCCTGATCGTCCCTTGGAACCGCTGGGTGCCAAGTGCCCGGTAACACTGCTTGACGACAAGTTGGAAATGCTTACTGACAAGAGAATTACAGCCTCATATGCTGGCCAGCGATATTATTTCGCCAGCAACGAGGCCCGCACGCGTTTCTCGCAGAACCCTGAGCGATACATTCCAGCCCGAGGTGGCGAATGCGTCGTGAGTTATGTGCAGGATCGCCGCGAGCAGGCGGGGTCCGCCGAATTTCCCGTGATCTTCGATGACCGGATTTTTCTGTGTGCTTCTGAAAAAGATCGCGGCAGCTTCATGCAAAACCCAGCCCAGTTTGCAGATAAGGACGTGCGTCTGGCTGGCCTTTGCCCGCACTGCATGGCCGCTAAAAATTCTGAAAATCGCGGCTCGAATCTGTTCCAGATCCGCTTCGGCGGCAGCCGTTACCTCTTCCCCGACCGTGCACACATGGAAGCATTTCTCAAATCACCGCTGAAATACCTGCGATGATTCAGCTGAGAAAGACCACAAAATCACACCGGGCCGAGGCTTACCCCGGCCTCGTGTTTTTCAGTCGAGCCAGGATTGGGGCCTGATCCGCCGGCCGATTCCGCCGCATCCAGCCGCTTTTTCTTTTTCGGTTCCGGCGGGGCGTGCTTCCACCGGCGATGCAGCCAGAGATATTGGGTTGGGTCCACCTTCACAATTTCTTCCAGACCGGCCATCATGCGCCGGGTCAGCATTTTCACGGCATCGGGCCCGGTCGGAAACTCATCAGGCATAATCACATCGGAAATATGTACGTCATAGCCAAACTGGTTGGGGCTCCTGCGTCTTGCGGCACCCACCACAATTACGGCCTCGTGCTGCATCGCCATCAGGGCCATGGCTTTATGTGTTGACGCCGGTCGCCCGAAAAAGTCCACAAAAAGCCCCTTAGGCCCGGCATCCTGGTCGCCCACCGTGCAAAGCAACCCCTGCTGCTTCAGCACTTCTTCCATCTGTTCAAAGCCGCCCTTTTTGGGAATCATTTTCTGCCCGGTATGCTCGCGAAACTGTCGCAACCATCGGTCGAGATAGGGGTTATCAAGCACACGATAGACGGAATGGGGCGAAAAATTATATTCACCAAAGAGATAGCCCGCCATTTCCCAGTTACCGTAATGGCCTGTCACAATCATCACCGGCCGGCGGTCAAGCATCGCCCGCAATACAGGCTCGTGCCCCTGCAGGCTGATGTAGTGACGCCAGGTTGTCAGGCTCAGCTTGTAGGGAATATGGGCGATCTCAATGATCATACTGATAAAGTGGCGATAAACGCCACGCACAATCTTGTCTCGCTCAGCGTCCGTCAGCGTGTCGCCAAAGGCAATTTTCAGGTTGTTCAGGGCCACCACCCGGTGGCGTTTATCCACCTGATAGGCCACCCAGGCAATAACCGCGGCAATGCGGTAGCCCAACCATAAGGGTGTCCACTGCAGAAGAGTTACGAGGCTTCGAACGGCCAGATACTGAATGTAATCGACTTTGGAGTTGCGTGGCCGGGCCATAAAAGGGTCACTCCATTGACCTCGTAACATCCCTGCGAGTGCAGATGATATTGCTATCAGGGCTGCAACCGGCCTGAATCGACCGATTGCTTAATGATTTTGACGATCGTACAGATCATAACGCTGATCGTCAACCCTCTCAAAGCGGAAGTTTTATGGTCCGGCCTGTTCGTGCCGATTCATAAATCCCCCGAATGATCTCGACCGCACGCCGTCCCTCGCGTCCATCAACCTTCGCAGGTCTATTCATTTCAATGGCTTCGAGAAAATCGGCCAACTGGTCGCGGTGCCCGGCATGAGAGATTCCTCTTGGGTCGCTCGCGCCAGAATTTCCGGCCGACCGCCCCTGAATTTCGGCGGCGATGCGTCTGTCATCCTCCGTCTCGGCCCGAAAATTCCAGAGAGTAATGTCGTCCTGCTCAACCCGGGCCGAGCCATCCGCCCCATGAATCTCGGTTCGCTTCAGCAGCCCAGGATAGGCACTGGTGGCCGCCTCAATCACGCCAAGGGCACCATTTTTGAACCGAAGTGCCGCCACTGCCGTATCTTCCACCTCAATCCGGTCGTGTGCCAGGGTTGCCGTCAGGGCAGTAATTTCGGCCACATCGCCCATCAGCCATGTCAGCAAGTCCACATTATGAATCGCCTGATTCATCAGCGCACCGCCGCCGTCAAGGTCCCACGTGCCACGCCAGCCGCCACTGTCGTAATATTCCTGTGTCCGCCACCACTTCACATAAGTATCGCCCAGTGTTAGCTTTCCGAATCGGCCTGAATCAATTGCCGCCTTCAGTTGCAGGTTGGCCGGGCTGAACCTCGACGGAAAAATCGCGCACAGCCGCACCCCGGCAGAGGCACAGGCGTCGATAATGGCGTCGCAGCGATCCAGCGTAATTTCCAGTGGCTTTTCCACTACCACGTGCTTACCGGCTTTAGCCGCATCCACCGATGGATCAAGGTGTGCCCCTGAAGGCGTGCAGACACACACAACATCAAGCCCTGGGTGCGCCAGAAATTGAGCGTAATCGTCATAAATTTCGCAGCCGTCTTTGGCCAGTTCCTTAATTTTCTGGCCGTTTTTCGCACTTCGGCTGAAAGCGGCCACCACGCTGGCATTGGGCAGGTCGTTAATGGCCCTTGTATGAAATTCGGCGATCATGCCGCAGCCGACAATACCAAAACCAAACTTCCGACTCATTGGTAGCTCCTACTATCTAAATGATTTAGATCCAACCACTCTTTTATTTTCCGGTCTTACGCCCCAGCTCGGCCGCAAGCTCGGGAATCAGCGACGGGTTCTGCTGCGCCATGAAGTGATCAATTCTCGGCTGAGGCACCTGTAGCGCCACCAGAATTTCTTCTACTTGCTTCCACAGCTTCTCTTTCTTCTTCCCCTCGGCCAGAAAGATTTCGGTCGCAAGTTCTGATAACCGCTGAATTTTGATCGCCTCAAAATTATCGTAATAACGACCAATCAATTTCTGCTGATAGGGTGAATAGTCTTTCATCAGGATCCTCCTGCGGCTGTGAAGTGAATCGGTTTCCTCTCGGCCCAGCTTATCATAAACAAAAAGAAGGGGGTACGCGCCGGGTGAGTGGAGCGCGTACCCCCTGATGTCGAGGACGACATTGTTTCAGCCAATCGGCCTCGATCAATTACTGCGACAGAAAGTCATTGATGCTCTGGGCAATATTGGCCCGCACCCGGGTCACCGGCGTTGCCGGCCGGTTGATCTTCACTGTGCGGGCCGGGTTCAGGCCCGTTTGCGTTCTGCGTCCGGTATTCACCTGCGACGCATTATTCACCACCACCGGGCTGCCAAAGCCGTTGGAAATGGGAATGCGCACCGTGCTTGTGCCAAGCTGCACCGGCTGGGCCAATGTGGCCTGGCGGGCCTGTGCCGTACCTGCACCGGTGCCATAATTCACGTTCACGCCCTGGCCGGCACGGTTCCGCAGCGGAATCTGCACCGTGGCTTGGGTCAGTTGCTGATTGGCCGCCGAAGGCATCGTGGCAATTCCGGCCCTGGCTGATTTCAAAACATTGGCGGCAGAAGCTGTCGGGATGCTGTAATTCGGCGGCGGAATATGCTTGGCCGATTCACTCACCGCCGTCACAATCCTGTCAGCAATCTTTTTGTCCCAGTGCCCACGATTGACGTTGAACACCACAGCCTGGGAAGCGAACGTCTCGCCCGTGGTTGTGCGGCCGTTCACAATCAGGGTTGTCCAGCCATAGGGGAGAGTTTTGAAGGCTGGGTCGTTTGATTCGAACAGAAACGTGCGATCAATGAACGGGTCGCCATTGAGACGTCTCTGGAAGTTGGCATACTGGCCCGACTTATCCTGGAAGACCTTTACCGGTGCCGCCATCAAAGGCGACGAAAGGCTGACTGAGCTTGGATCAATCGTCCGGGTATCAAACAGGTTTGTGCCGAAGACATGGCCGCGAATCACTCCCCGGTGCAGCGTGTTGATCACACCCGCGTAAACCGGGTTCACCTTCACCGGCGGGCAGCTTTCAGGCATACGAACAATGTCACCGAATTGGAATGCTTGGGGAAGAAAAGTTCCACCGCCAATTTTCGTATCAACGGAATCTTCTGCATAAACTCCAGCAGAAAGAATCGAATTATCGGTTAAACTCACACCGAAATTCGTTAATGCCAGCTTTCTAAAGTTATTAATTGAGAATTCAAATCCAGGGTGGGCTGGATCATTGAAAAGGTAGATATTCCCGGCATAACCAGGAATTTCAGTACCAAAAGTGACATTAGTTGTATTTACTGCTTTAGTAATAACTAGTGATTTAGTAGCGTCAGTATCGGGTGGGTTCTGTCGAACACCAGCCATTATGTCAGGTACACCGTCATTATTTAAATCAAAATATACCCCTATAGTTTCGTC
>JBJTRR010000595.1:0-1435 GCA_046076185.1 bacterium
TATCAGCTGGTTGTGGCTCAGGCTCAGTGGCTTTGAGAGGCTTGTCAATAGCCACGTTCCCACCTTCTGAATCGCTGCAAAAGCTCTTGGCAAAAATATTCGTCGATGTGCTGAAATCATCGGCACGGACGGGAGCAGCACCTGAACCTGAAAGTTGCTTTCTGCCAGCAAGCTTATGCTGGAGCTTTGATTCAAGTTTCTCAAACCGGTTCATGGCCCGGGTTCGATACCGCTGAAGCAGCGCCGCTTCCTTCATCAGAAGAGGGTTGAGCATCCCATGGCCGGCATGAGCGGCAGCAAATCCGGCGATGGATTGTTCCAGATTTTGCTCAAGCCGCTGCTTATGCTGGCTCAGCTCATCGATCTTATCATCAATAATGGCAATAATTTGCGACTCGGCATCGGCTGCCTGGCCATAGCGGTGTCGATACTCGGCCAGACGTCGCAAAGCGACTTCCCGTGATTCAGGTGCAAGATCGCTAAGCCATTCTCTGGCAATCAGTTCTGCATCCACTTGACTGGGTGTGACTGCCAGGCAGAGCGAGACCATCTGAAGGGCATCGTGCGTAATCCTGTCCATCGACCAGTGCGAACCCGATGCAGAGACCATTCGCCTGAGGATCTCGCCATAGAAAGAAAGGTTTTCGTGAACGAGTTTGCGTGCCTCAGCCCAGACGGCTATCAGCGAATCGCTGCCATAAATATTTTGTTTCAATAGGGATACGCCACGTTCAGGGTCTGTTTCAAGAATGGCTTGAAACTCGGCTCGCTCGTTTTCGAGAAACCTGTCGTAATGCAGGCCTGCTTCGGCTATTTCACGCTCTCTGGCTTCATCCAGAAGACGGTCGGCCTCAAAGACTTGCCACCGGCAGATCGCCATTTCCTCAACAATCTTTTCGCCTTCAAAAAAATAGACGCGGAATTGCGAAACGATCTCTTTGCGGATTTCGTCAACATGACGGCGGGCATTTTCAGGAACGTAAAACGAGCCGCTAAGCCCGTGGCGCACTGCATTGCGGCTAACTGCCGCCGGGCTTTTCACAACAGCTATCTTGATGGCAGACATTTGAGACAGATCCTCCCTGATTGTCGATAGATACAACTTGCGGAAACAACCGGGGGAGAATCGGTGTATGTTTACTATATCGTCCCACAATCGTGATTTTCGTCAATCAAAATTCAATCAAGCAACATGGTTTTCGATGAGGATGAACCATTGCCGATCCGGGTTGACCGTTTTTGACCAATAAAGTACATCATTTATTATGAGGCAGGCGGGTGACTCAGGGAGGATCACCGGATGGGTTCGGAATCTGTGCTGGTGCTTGTGCTTAACTACAATGGTCAGGGTCTGCTGGGCGATTGCCTTCCCTCGATTGTCAGGGCGGCGGCGGCCTCAAGACATTCCTGCCGAGTGCTCGTGATTGATAATGAA
>JBJTRR010000596.1:0-17894 GCA_046076185.1 bacterium
CGGACATTTTTTCGCAGGGTCGAAAAAGGCCAGTACGACGTGCCCGAGGGCGAGGATATCTGGAAACTGCTGCTTGTCATCACCCTGAATAAAATTCGTGCCGTGGTGGCATTTAATCGCGCAGCCAAACGAGACATGCGTCGAACAAAATCCGATGCCATGGTGGAAGGTGCCGTTGCCCAGGCCGACAACAAAGATGAAATAGCCCTGGCGACCCTTCGCATCGTTATTGACGAATTACTGGCTGATCAAATTGAGGTGAACCAAATTATCATCAGGCAACGTATAGAGGGGTACGACATTTTGGAAATCGCAAAGAACGTCAACCGTTCCAAACGAACCGTTGAGCGGGTTTTGCAGGGGTTTCGGGCGAGACTCTCACAGTTGATCTGATTCAGGAAGATGGTTTATGGGCTCCGCACCAGTCGAAAACAGACCTGATTCTTGGGAAAAATTCGACTCCATCATCGATCGATTTGAAGAGTCGCTTGCCAACGGCCAGGCTGATGCCCTGTTGCGAAATCTGCCTCCGAAAGATCACCCTGATCGGGAACGCATTATCGCGGAACTGATCAGAATCGACCTTGAATATGGTTTCGAGCATCTTCAGATCAGAAATCCAGCCTGGTATGAGAAACGGTTCCCCGACCTCTTTGAAAAAACGGAATTCCGGCAGGAAATTGAGTTTGAACTGACCCGACTCAAGGCCGTTTATCCGGAAGTCGGCAATGTTGATACCTGGCCTGAGCACAAAAAAGAAAAGGATTCGCGCGAAACAGAAATCGGCCTGACACCGAACTTTACTCCGACAATCAGTCATGCCGACTCGCCAGGCACGTCGCCATACGACCTGCTTTATCATGTCACGAAAATTTATGCTGACCTGAGATCAGGCACATCGGCCGATGAAGCCGCTGATGCTCTTGCACAAATGGATTTTGAACACGGCGAAGACCCAACTGTAAGTGTTTTTTGCGACACCTGCAAAAGCGACCCTCGCCTGGCCGACCAAATCGCTGCTGCAACCATGCAGATTCCGCAAGTAGGCGAAAAATTCCTCGATTTCCTGCTTGAAGCCAAGCTCGGCCGAGGTGCCTTCGGGCACGTATTTCTGGCCCGGCAGGGTGATCTTGCCAATCGCCATGTGGCACTCAAAATCACGGCCGACATTGGCGGTGAAGCCAGAAATCTGGCCCAACTTCAGCACACGAACATCATTCCAATTTATTCTGTCCATCGCGTAAAAAACCTCCGGGCCGTCTGCATGCCTTTTCTCGGAAGGGCAACCCTGGCCGACCTCATTTACCAGATTCGCGACCTTCAATCGCCGCCCAACACCTGGGCTGATCTCATCAGTACGCTACGTTTCGACCAGACGCGTGACCTTCCCAAGACCGACGATCAGAGAAACAAACAGAATTCAGTCGAAAACCCTCCACTGAAAGCTGAGCTGGTACCCACCCAAAACTCTGTTGAAGGAACGATTAATCATCTTCAACGGGCCCTTGACGTGCGTTCGCTGAAAGAGATGGACTACGTCACGGCGATTTTGCTGATCATGAAGAAAATCGTTGATGCACTCACCCATGCGCACAATCGCGGCATCATCCATCGTGACCTCAAGCCGGCCAACATTCTCTTTTCCGACGACGGTGAGCCACTTCTGCTTGATTTCAACCTGGCCGCCGATGTCAAAGTGCAGATGCTCAATCAGGTTGGCGGCACTTTGCCATATATGGCCCCTGAGCATATTAAACAACTGCTGGAAAACAAACTTTCAATTGAGCCAGGATGCGATATTTACAGTATTGGCGTGATTTTTTACGAACTCTTGACCGGCCGCCTGCCTTTTCCAAACCGAACAGGGAGCTTTAACCGGATTCTCCCTGAAATGATCGACGACCGGCTGAACACAACACCCACTCCTCCAAGCCATGTCAATCAACTGGTCTCGCCGGCTGTTTGCGCGATTATCCGCAAGTGTATCCATCCAAATCCATTATCACGCTATCAAAGCAGTGAAGAACTTGCCGAAGACATTGAAAACCAGATCAGAAATCTGCCTCTGCGTCACACGCGTGAACCGTCTTCCCGCGAACTGGCCAGAAAATGGGTCAGGCGACACCCCAGGCAGACCTCTAACAGCTTTCTGACCGCTGTTTTTCTGGTAGTTGTTACCATCTCTGGCCTGCTTTATGCACGCCATGAACACCAATTCAAAATTGCCCAGGCCAAAATCCAGTATCAGCATGTTCTGACCCAGTGGCCCAAAGTGATGGCATCGTTGCTTTCTGGCAATACACTTGAAGAAGAACGGCTTGACGGCATGAAAATCTGCCGCGAAACGCTCGGCCCATACATTAACGGCTCAAACAGTGAAAATTGGACGAGTCAAAACCTGATCGACCTGCTTGACCCATCCCTTCAGCCACGTCTCGTTCGAGATCTGGCTGACCTGATGTACGTACTGGCCCATTCACAAAGCCTTGATGCCGAGAAAATAACTGACCCCAAAGCTCGCCAGAATCTCTTAAAAAACTGCAATGAACTGCTGGCCATGGCCATGCAGGCCTATCAAACCCAGGATGTTCCTGACAGGCTGATTGATCTGAACCTGCGTGTCGGCAAAATGCTCAGGGGCGAAGACCCCGGCCCCATGAGCCCTAAAGTTTCGGCCTCAACTGAAATTGCCAAGGTTGAACATAACCCGGAACCCAATCAGGCCCCGGAAGATATTCGCGACCAGATTCTTGATCTGGTCAATCCAAGTGTTACGGCCGTTGATCCCGCCAAGCTGGCCGCTCTTGCCCAGCTTAATGATCAGTCAAGCACCAGTCCTTACATGTGGACATTGCTGGGCGGTACATTTGCCAACTATGGTGAAATTCGCAGGGCTATTGAAGACTACGGCCATGCAATCGCTCTCGACCGCAATCAGGTCTGGTCGCGTCTGCACCGGGGAATTCTGCTTTACGAAACAAGAGATTATTCTGCTGCCCTGCGAGACTTTGACCAGGTGGTGTTAAAACGCCCTGACCTGTTGATTGGCTGGATCAACAGGGCAATCGTCAAACTTGCGCTGAACGACCCCTCGGGTGCCCTAGAAGATATCAACCGAATTGCGGCCAGCCCGGAAGCCCCTGCCAGGCTTGGGTTTATCAAAGCCAGGTGTCTTGATCGGCTTGGCCGTCGCGATGAAGGCCAGCAGATTCGTCTGGCCACATTGAAAATCGAGCCTGGCGACGAAGCGAGCTGGGTAGCCCGAGGCATGGAAAAGCTGGCAACAAACCCAAAAGAAGCCCTTGCTGATATCGATCAGGCCCTGAAAATAAACCCAGGCTCAATTCTGGCACTTCAAAACAAAGCTTATATTCAGTCTGATTTTTTGAAACAGAACGAAGCGGCCATTGCCACGCTCGACACTCTGGTCTCGTTCCACCCCCGCTTTATTCTCGCAATCACTGGCCGGGGCGTCCTTCATGCCAGGGCCGGTCATCTTGACCATGCACTTCGCGATGCAAGTGATGCCCTGCTCTTCGACAAAAGCTCAACAACGGCCTATCAGGTTGCATGCATCCATGCGCAGCTCTATTCCAAAAGAGCCGATAGTCTTGATTCGGCGATTGACTTGCTGAGAGATTCTTTCAAAGCGGATCGACAGTGGTTGACAACCGCCGAGTCTGACCCCGACCTGAATCCCATTCGTAATGAACCTTCTTTCAAAAAACTCATGGAAGGGTCACGAGCGTTTTACCACGAATGAAAAAGGTTTTCAAATAAATTACTGGAACCCAAGATCACCACAAGCACATAAATAATAATGACTTACAAATTTCCACTCAAAAACTTTTAACAAAACCAGTCACTTTTTTGATTTTTTTCGTAAAAATTATGGCGGAAAGAAATGAGATAATATCCTTCTACTTACAGAGTAATATTTCCATACTCGGTCACCGCTTCACGAGTCATCCTTCACAAGTGTGAAATCGCGGTTGTCGAATCGGAAACAAGGATAGAAAAAAATGACCGGATCTCCCCACCGCAAATCTCGTTCTTTTGTTTTGGCCAACGACACTCTTGAGTCTCGTGACCTGCCCGCAACATTTGGCTTCGCCTGGCCAAACGCCGAACACCTGACAATCAGCTTCGCACCTGAAGCTACGACGATCAACGGCCGATCAAACGAACTGAACTCGGTTCTCGGGTCTCAGTTCGGCGCCAGCCTTGGTTCAGCCGGCTCGGCCCAGTCGGCCTGGAAAACAGCTATCCTCAAAGCTTTCTCAGCATGGTCTTCGCAGGCGAATATTAACTTCTCGCCTGTTGCCGACAACGGTTCGGCCTTCGGTTCAAATGGCGAAATCAACTCTGATTCACGCTTTGGCGACATCCGCCTGGGTGGAATTAAGCTCACTAACAACGCACTGGCGATCTCAATTCCTTATGACCCAGCCAGTGCGGGCACCAATTCCGGCGATATCATATTAAATACGAATTTGAATCTAAACGATACACCGGAAAAACTTTATCGCGTAGCATTACATGAAATTGGCCACACTCTTGGCGTGGACAATTCATCCACTTCCGACTCGGTGATGGCCGTCACTCTGTCCAACCGGCTTAGCCTTTCATCAGCCGATATTGCTGCGATTCAGGGCCTTTACGGTGCCCGCATGGCCGATACATTTGACGCTCAGGCGTCAAACGGCACCGAAGCTACATCCACAAATCTCTCCCGCTATGTTGGCAGCGGTTCAAAGCCTGTTCTGCTGTTTGGCGATCTGACCACGACAACCGATCGCGACTTTTACAGCTTCAAAAATCCCAACAACTATTCCGGCACTGTCAGCGTTCGGTTGCAGACCTCGAATGTCAGCCTGCTTAACGCAAAAGTAACTTTACTTGCGAGTGATGGTTCCTCGCTGGCCCAGGCAACAGTCAACCAGCTTGGCGGTGGCACGGCATCACTCACGTTGCCCTCATCAACACCGGGTGCAACATATACGATTAAGGTGGAATCACTTGAAAACAACAGCTTTCAGGTTGGTGCCTATGGCATGGCGATCACCTTCGACGGCAGAAATGAAGTCTCCGGTTCGGTGATAACCAGTGCATTGAATGGTCAGAATTTAGACCTCAGCCCCCCCCAACTTCAATTACTCGTCACTGAAGGCGTGAATCATGAAGACCCAGCCGAAAAGTTGCCAGCCAGCAAAGTCGGTACTCGAACAAACTACACAGTCTCAAATCAATTCCATGGCTCTGACTCCGACACTTACAAAATCAACCCGCAAGCTGGTCGCGGCCCGGTAGCCACAATTCGGATCAGTTCTCTGGGTTCATCCATCATTCGCCCCACAGTGACCCTGACTGACGCAAGTGGTCGCACTGTTGCCTCGCGTGTGCTTTTAAATAATGGCCAGCAGATGACGATTGAAGCCACTGGAATTTCATCCAGCGACCTGCTCCGTATTCGTGTTCAGACCGAATCGGGTCAAACAGGTAACTATCGGCTTGATGCGACTTTCGGTAGCGTAACGCACAATCCGATGAATTTTCTCTCGGGCCAGGTTTCTTCCAGCACGAACCGGCAGACATTCAAATTCTATGTTGCCAAGCCACAACTCTTCCAGATTTCCAGCTTGGTTCAATCACAATCTGGTAACTCGGCAAATAAAGTTGCCTGGACAATCATTAATTCTCAGGGGCAGGTGGTCTGGTCATACGCTGCAGGCAAAGGCCCGCTGACAACAGGCGATTCCGTGTTGCTCAACGCAGGCGAATACCGCATTCAGGCACGTTATGTTGCCGGCAACTCTACACCCGACACGCTGAATTTCCAGCTCACCGGAGATGTCATCAGCGACCCGATCGGCCCTGTTGGAATTGACGCTACAATCTTTCCGCAATATCAGGACCCAAATATCCCCGGTATCTACATTTACCCGGGCGGTGTCGTTATCGACCAATCGTTCTATATCTTCGTGATCCCCGACCCTAACTACGACCCATATGGCAACCTTGGCACGGGTGGCTGGATCGCCTGATAAATCCTGAACCTATAAAACTTTAAAAAGAGCCAGATTCAAGTCTGGCTCTTTTTTCTTGCTTTCAATCATTTAACCTGAAACGCTGTAAAATCGATGGCTGGTCAATGCTCAATCATGAAAGCCATCATGCCACAAACAGCCGACCTTGAATCTGACGGCTGGCTCGCAACGCCCTTATGTAGAGAGTTTCCCAATTCTCCAGGGGCATAGAATGGTACGACCCTACTGCAAAAATCAATCTTCAACCCCTGATTTCTGCAAAAGCCCTGTGGGTAGCGATTCACCCAGAGCCCGCTCACTTTCCTGCTCGCTGATAATTTTATATTCCGTAAAGATGTCCAGATTGTCGTTGCTCATTCCAATGGCTTTAGATCGATCGCGTGCACGAAGGCGAAGATCATCCGAGAAATCCAGAGATCTATCCACCTCTTTTCTTGCAATCATTCCCAATGCCAGCTTCAGGGCATCCGTCTCGCGATTGGTTGTCGGTTCAAAAGTGAAAAGAGTCTGCAACCAGCCTGAGATCGAACCGGCAGGAATCACGCTGGAAACCGGGCCATAAAGCGGTTGCCTTGAACCCACCCTGGCCAGGGCCCAAAGCAGTGTGGTTGCCTGATCCCTCTCTTTAGCCAGCCTTTGCAGCAATGCGTCTCCAAACTGCAGCTTGACTGCTGGTTCAAGCCTCTCAAGCGATGCACCGGTGCGGGTCATTTCAGCCAGTTCCTGCGCAGCAATCTTCCGATCAGGCTTTTTGCCCTGGCCTGTTAATACAGCCTGAATGCGCCGCCAGATCTCTTCCTGCTGGGCCCGGTTCAGGGCTGGGGCAAGCCTTCGCCATAGCACCCACCACTCAACCCAGACCTGATTTTCTTTTGGATAAGCCAGAGGAACACTGGCCAACGACCAGACAAACTTTATCCGCTGGTCGTCGCACGACTGCCCCAACCCCGGCCTGAGACAGTAACCTGCCAGATTCAGCCAGCGGGCTTCATGCCCGGGGCTCTTTTTCCGCTGGTCAGCTTCCTTGCGTAAAAACTCAAAAATGGCACGGCAGGCTGAGGCTGGCCACTCGTCGCGTGGCGACTCAAGGGCCTCTTCCATTGATTTCACCAGCCGTTGCGGGCCATTTTCCGCTTCGGCTTTCGCCTGTGCAAATGCGGTTGAGATCAATTTACCCGCTTTTTCAAGCAACGCCGTCTCAATAACGCCTGCTTTTTCAGGCTGGCCAGGCACATGCATCTTCTCGTTCGTATCTTCAGACGTATCGGCTGCCCTTGCACTTCTAACCCCAATTTCAAGCACCCATCGAAGCGGGTCGTTCAAAGAAACACACCAGAGATCAACCGTGCCGATCGGATTCACCCTCGCATCAAGTCTCACCGGCACCTGCTCGGCCTTGGCCTTCCGGCCCACCCTGATCTCGGCCTCAAGCGGTGGCAGGGCCCTCAATCCCTTTGTTTCCTGCGGCAGAATATCCCCAATCGCATCCTGTGCACGAATGGAACTGGTTGCCAGCGGAAAGGCCACGCGCCGACCTGCCAGTAGCTGTAGATCTGTAGCCGGTATGGGGTAAGGCTCGCCTTCCTGAGCATTTCTTGGAACCACGCAAAGCCAGTTTTCAGGCCCACCCTGTTGGGCCAGGCCAATATATAACGACCGTGCCAGACCACTTCTCATTCGAAGCCCGGCACCGCCCTGCCTCACCGCAGCGTAATAAGCGGCCCCGCGTGCAACAGCCAGGTCAAGATCAGGGTTTTCAAGCACGCGTAGCGATTCCGGGTCTCTGCCGGCCGCAACCAGCCAGCCACGCAATGTTTTTACAATCCGTTCACGAATGATCGCCGGCTTCAGTGCCCCACCGTTAAAAAGCAGGGCTGAGGGCAACTTTTCCGCCGAAACGCTTGCCAGAAAAGCTGCCATATGTCGCGTTATGGCGGGCTCCTGCTCAAAAGGCAGGCCAAATTCCTGAAAGCCTGATCGCCCGCTCGCTGCCGGATGATCGTCTATCCGACATTCCGGGAAAAACCCTTCAACAATTTGGCCCAGAACTTCGTCTCGTGTCAAAGTGGCCGACATCGAACCGCCTACAACGCGCGAGCCCTTGCCGGTAATCCCGATACTTACGGATTGCGGCGGATTTTCACCCAGCATCTTCTCTTTGGCGGCTCGGGCCTGGGCACGAAGGCTGGTCCACTGGTCCACCGAAAGCCTCTGCCCAAGGTGGCCTTCAACCAGATGGGCTAGGGCCAGGTCCATGTTATCTCCTCCCAACATCAGATGGTCGCCCACCGCCACCCGCTCAAACCCCGGGCCCGACTCATCCTCGGTCGCTGCAATCAAAGTAAAGTCGGTGGTGCCCCCGCCCACATCGCAAACCAGTATGGTTTCACCGGCTCGAAGCTGATCCTGCCATTTGCCAGGGTGGTCGGCTATCCAGGCATAAAAGGCTGCCTGCGGCTCTTCCAGTAATGTTATGTTCTCACTCAGCCCCGCCTGTTTCGCTGCTTCTACCGTCAATCGACGTGCCGATTCATCAAACGATGCCGGAACCGTCAGTACAATCGGTAAATCTCTCAAATGCCTGAATTTGGAATCATTGTTGAAAGCATCGCGTAGGTGCTCGAGCACTAGTCGGGAAGCATCAACCGGCGAGATCCGTTTTGAATCAGGCGGGGAACCCCACGGAAGAATCGGGGCCGAGCGTTCCACGCGATCATGACACAGCCAGCTTTTGGCGGAAACGACAAATCGGGTAGGTACCCGCGGGCCAAGTTGGCGGGCCAGTTCGCCAACAATCGGCCCGGAGTGTTCTGGCAGTTGCCACGGAAGCCGGGTTGACTCTGTTGTAAATTCACCCTCAGCCGAAAGATAAACTGCCGAGGGCAGCATCTGGCGGACCTGCACTTCGCCCAGAGCAACCATTTGCCGAATCGGCAAAACCACTGGCCGAATCTGGGCTAATCCCGGAGAATAATCAGCCCAGGCCAAGGCACTGTTGGTCGTTCCGAGATCAATCCCGACTGCGATTCGGCGACTTTCCGGCGCGGCTGCCATGTCACGAAGTTCCTTTTCTGCAGTTCCTTACAGTCGGATTCGCCGAAATCTTTGCTGATTTTGAGGCAGCGGTCTGTTGCGTTCGAAAGCGGTATCGATAGACTAGCCGCATGGGAATTCGCATTCCAGTCTGACTTTCACAGCCTTCAGGAGAAAAATTCATGTTTCGCCGAACGATCCTGCTGAGTCTTGCCACCTTATTATGCGCCACGACAGCCAGTCGGGCGGAAGATACCATGGGTGCGGCCCCTCCCAAAGGTGCTGTTGTGCTTCTGGGTAAAGATAAAAGCTCTACTGAACAGTGGATAAAGAAAAATGGCCAGCCAGTGGGCTGGGTTTTTGAAGACGGTATTCTGACGTGCAAGGGCGGCACAGGCGACATCAAAACCAGGCAGGAATTCAGCAATTACAAGCTGCATGTCGAATTCCGTACGCCCTACATGCCCGATGCCAAAGGCCAGGCCCGTGGCAACAGCGGTGTTTACCAAGTTGGCCGATACGAACTGCAAGTGCTTGACTCATATGGCTTAAAATCGCAGGACAACGACTGCGGCGGAATTTACAAACAATTTGCCCCGCTTGTGAACGCCTGTCGCAAGCCGATGGAATGGCAAACCTACGACATCACCTTCCAGTCGGCCAAAGTCGTTGATGGCAAGGAAGTTCAAAAGGCCAGAATCACCGTTCACCAGAACGGCCAGCTGATACATGAAAACCGCGAGATCAGCGTGACGCCCGGCGGGATTGACATGAAACCAGGCCTGCCAGGGCCCATTCTGCTGCAGGATCATGGCAACACCGTGAGCTACCGCAATATCTGGATTCAGCCTCTCTGAAGCTGCAATCGCCACTCATAACCCACGGAAGCAGCCATAAACCTGCGTGGTTTGTGGTTGCTCTTTGGATTTTCAGGCCGGTCATGGCAAAATCCGTGAAACGATGAGCCAACAAAAATCTCTTGAGAAATTTGTCTGATGAAAAGTTCAAAGCGTGGGTCTGATCTCGGAATCGCCAGCGAAACTCCATTCCGCTTCGACCTCGATGCCGACACCTGCAGCGCCCGCAGGGCCAAACTCTTCGGCCGGCTTGACCCCAGACCCGACCTGATCGTCATGGGCGGGGTTGACCATCTCGTCTATTTCGCCAATTTCTTTGTACCCCAGTACATTTTTCAGGCGAATAACGCCTCGGCGTATCTCGTCATGACGCCTGACGAATGCACTCTGGTTCACGATAACCTTCTGGATGGTTTTGCCGAAAGAGCCGCCGTCGATCATCGGCAGTGTGTCACATGGTATCGTGGCCAGGAACCGGCCGGCGACCGTCTGGCTCTGGTTGCCGAAGAAACTCGTAAACTTGTTGAGAAATCAAAGCCTGATTCCATCGGTGTTTCACTGGCCCGCACCCCCGGCAACATTTATCTGAATCAGGTAGAAAAACTCGGTCGCCCGGTTGTGACTGATGTCGATCCTGTGATCAGACGCATGAGAGTTCAAAAAGACGCCGACGAATTGCAGCTTCTGCGTACCTGCGGCGCGGCCGTCAGCCGGGTGATGGACTTCGCCTGGAAAAATGTCAAACCAAGCATGACCGAACTTGAACTATTTAACCTCATGCAGCTAGAAGCCAACAGGCTGCTTGATGAACCTGTCCGGCTTTATGGCGATGTTGTCTCGGGGCCACGTTGCGAAGAAGTGGGTGGCCCGCCTGGCGATCGAAAAATTCGTGCTGATGAACTGGTTCTTCTTGATTTTTCCATCGTTGTTCACGGTTATCGTGCCGATATTGCGGCCACCCGTTACATGGGCCCCAAACCACCAACTGAACTCTGGGTCAGGCACAAGGCACTGGTCGAAGCCCTGTCAGAAGCCAGCACGCATCTCAAGGTGGGCTGTGGCGCGGCAGTTGTCGAACAGGCCGTGAAACGCGTCATTGCCGACGCCGGATTTGCCGGCAAAATGCCAGGCCATGCCGGCCATGGTGTGGGGCTGATGCACCCGGAACCACCGTTTTTTGTGGCCAGAAGCCCTGAATCGCTGCTCGGGCGTGAAGTAGTGACAATAGAGCCCGGCATTTACGAAAAAAGCATTTGTGGCATGCGAATTGAACATAATTACCATGTATCCGACAGCGGCGTGGAACGACTCACCAGCCACAATGTCGAAACGCTTGCACTGGCCTGACCAGCTTAACCATTTGAATCGATCCTGAAAAACGGAGGTAAATTCAATGAAGATCACATGGTATGGCCATGCGGCGTTCAAGCTGGAATCACCGGAACTTTCATTGATTCTCGACCCCTACCGCTATCCTGATGCCGGTGGCTATCTTCCGATCAACGATTCAGCCGATGCCGTTGTCATCAGCCACATTAACGACCGATACCACAGCCACACCGGTCAGATTAACCAGGGGTTTGAACTGATTGCCGCTCATGAATTCAAGCCGCAGGGGCAACAATTCAGGGGCGTGCATTTTCAGGCTGTGCCGGTTTATGAAACACCTGAAAAACTGGCTGGCGACGAAGTTACGGTCATCTATTTCACCATGGAAGGCCTTAAGATCGTCTTCCTCGGCGATCTCGGCCATTTGCTTACGACTGAGGAACTCGCCCCACTTCTCAACGCCGATATTGTGCTGGCGGCCACAGGCGGCAAGCCGACCATCGCTATGGATGAACTGATGATCCTGCTGGGGCAGATTCGTCCAAAAGTCGTTATCCCCATGCACTTCAAGACTGAAAAAATCAACCTGAATATTCTGCCCAACGAAGAATTTTTGAAAATCGCCGGCAGCCAGTTTCGAATCAGGCTGGCAGGCTCCAGCTCGGCTGAACTCACTCCTGAAAATCTGCCTGATGAGCCAGAAGTACTTGTCCTTGATTTTGCACGATAGCTGAAAGCAAGCCTGTCGTTTCAGACCTTTTTATCCTGTTTTCAGGCTATGATTTGCGGCCTGGGCCCTTTGACAAAGTGGCTCATTCAGATAAAATAATATAAAGTGGTTCAATATCCGCCGATGGTGGATCAGG
Source organism: bacterium (assembly GCA_046076185.1). Lineage (GTDB taxonomy): Bacteria > Planctomycetota > Planctomycetia > Isosphaerales > Isosphaeraceae > QWQI01. Next base: position 12,133 of record JBJTRR010000596.1, read on the forward strand.
TTCTTTCTCTGAGGAGGCTTCAGTCAATGTCAGTGACTCTTACGGAAACAGCCGCAAACGAAGTCAAGCGAATCCTTGATGAACAGGGTGTTCCTGATAGCACCGTTCTGCGAGTTGGTGTCAAGGGTGGTGGTTGCAGCGGATTTTCCTACGACCTGAACTTTGACACTGAGACATCCGAAAAAGACCGCGTCAGCGACTTCTTCGGCGTGAAGTTGGTGATCGAAAAGAAATTCGACCCCTATCTCGACGGCACCGTGATCGACTTCGTCACCAACGACCTTGGTCAGCGCGGGTTCAAGTTCAATAACCCGAACGTCGTCAAGTCGTGCGGCTGCGGCTCCAGCTTCCAGGTCTGATTTGCACAGATTATGCCAGAATTCAAAGGCGTTCGGGTGTGCCCCGATCGCCTTTTTTATTTTGATTTTATGAAATCAATAAATTATCTTGCAGCGAAGTAACACGAAAATTAAAATCGTAATATGGTGTTACGAAACTCAGATTCATACTATTCAAGAAAAATCAGAACGATGACAACCCAATCAAAAGTCTTTGAAAAACAGGGGTTTACGCTGATCGAACTTTTAGTTGTCATCTCAATCATTGCAGTATTGATTGCCCTGCTACTTCCAGCGGTTCAGTCGGCACGGGAAGCCGCCAGACGGATAAGTTGCGTAAACAACCTGAAGCAGCTTTCTCTGGCATTAAATAATTATCAGGAATCCAGCGGCGCCTTTCCGGCAGGTTATCGATATCTGCCAAATTACGCGTGGGGCGGTTTCGGCTGGGCTACGGCTATTTTGCCGAATCTTGAACAGGCTAACTTATACAATCAATTAAACATCTCATTTCCTGCATGGCATTTGTCAAACCAGACAATCTGCCAAACTCATTTGCAATTCTATCTATGTTCATCCGATGAAACGTCGCAATACGGCTTTCTGGATCGCGATAATCTCAAATTTTCAATGGCCAGTTATGTCGCAAGCTTCGGCCCAGGTGATATGGACGAATTCCCTGACGACCCACGCGGCGTTTTTTATCGCAACAGCCGAACATCCGTCGCCATGATCCCCGATGGTCTTTCAAATACGCTTGGTATTGGCGAACGCCATAATGGTGAATTTGAAGTACACACAAAGACCGATCATGGCCACATCGTCGCAGAAACGGTCTGGGCGGGTGCGATTCGTGAACTGCCAGATGACGATCATGCCCATACAACCTTGTTTGAAACCGGTAACGGGCCAACAAGCCCTGAAATGAACGATAAAAACTGTGCCAGCCGACATCCCGGGGTTGTAAATTTTGCATTCATGGATGGCTCAGTCCGCGCAATTAAAAACACGGTTTCACTTCCAGTTTTTCAAGCTGTTTCCACCCGTTCCGAAGCCGAGGTAGTTTCATCTGGCAGTTATTAAAGAATGATTCGATTTACAATTTATCATAAGCTAATAACTATTAGAATTTTACGGCACGCACAGCCAGTAAACGGCCAGCGTCACAAGCATTCAGCCAATTGCCATCGTCAGGCCCGGGTTTCGTCTGAGTTTCAAAAAGAAGATCAGAACTAGCCCGGTGAACGAGATAAAACAGAGCAAACCTGCCGAAATATCAATCAATAGCGACCAGCCCGGCCCAGTGTCTCTCCCCTTGTGCAGGTCGTTCAGCACGGCCACAAGCCCGTGGCTCGTCTCGTTGATTTGACAATCGCCTGATTTGCGGTCAATCACCACATCGGCCGAATAACCAGGCCCTTTGAAAGTGAACATCAACTCGCGGTCGTCGCCTGTAAATGGCCCAATTGCCCCACGCACCTGATACTTCGCCCTGATAAACTCAACAATCTCCAGTCGGGCCACTCCAGCCAGGTCGTCGCCCGGCGAAGCCTCATCCTCGCCTTCCCGGGCCTCAGGCCGCTCATATTTGACCCAGTCCGGCTCAATTTTAGCATCTGTTGATCGTGAGACCTCCGTCTCGCCCAGCCAGTCCGGATGATTAAGCGTTATCCCCGTGGCCGAGAAAAAGAGAGTCACTGCCAGCCCGAACATCGATGTATAGATGTGCAGCCAGCGCGACCACGAAGCCAGAATCCGCCTGAATTTCTTGCTGCCGGCCTTCTTCACCGGCCCTGCCGGCAATTCTGCATCACTCGTCATTTGCCACCTTTGGCACCATAGACTATCCGGGCCGACTTGATTTCAACATTGCCCGAAAGCGTCTTATCCAACGACTTATCGGCCAGCGTAAGTTCCTGCCGAATCAATTGATAAGTGCCATGTTCACGTGCGGCTTCAATCAAAATGGTATAAGTGCCTGGCTTCACCGGCTGGCCGGCATCGTCAAGGCCATCCCACGAAACCGTCTATTTTCCAGGTGCCCGCGTCGGCTTGGCCATCGTGGCAATCAGGTTCGTATCATCAACCAGCCTGCGGGCCTGATCATCGCGATACCACCGGCGAAGATCCGGATACCACCTTGAACCACCGGCCTGAAGCCATAAAGCCATGGTTCGCACGGAAAAGCCTTCAGCGTCTTCCACCCACACCGCCACATAGGGCCGACGATACCGCCGTGACTCATCCGGCTGATTGATTTCAAACTGCACTTCCAGCGGCAGCAAAGCCGACTTCCCGGCTGGTTTCTGAGGCATGGCCAGGCCAGTGATCGCCATCGTCAACAGATTGCCAAAACCGCTGCCGCCAGTTGTATATCGGGCCCAGTCTCTGCTAACCAGAAGCCGACCATCAGCTGTCACCAGCAGGCAGGCAACACCTTCCAGCGAATCAGCCAAAGCAATGCTTTTCTCGGCTTGCATCAGGTTAAACGCTGTAGCCAGTGCATCGGCATCTTCAGCCGTAGGTGCGATAACAGTTGCACTGGTCACATTTTCAACTGGTCTGCCAGTTACCGGGTCAATAATGTGCGAAAACTGCTTGCCGCTGATCACAAAGCCTTTAAACAGATCACCGCTAGTGGTCACGGCCTGATTTTTCAGTTTTAACCTGGCGATCGGTGCGGCATTTTCAGAGGTGCCTCGGGGATGAGCCACGCCGATAAGCGATTCCATCTCGCCGGCGACTCGAATATCTCCGCCAATATCAATCAACAGCCCGAAAACGCCATACCCGCCGGCGAGCACTTCGCGGCACGCTTCATCAATGATCGTGCCGGTTTCAATGGCATTGAAGGTGATTGGCGCATCGCCAGTTCGCTTTATGGTCTCAGCCTCATCATCAACAAGAAGTTGCGTCCGGCCAATCTTTGCGAGAACTCCCTGAATTTCGCTATGGGTCGGCATCTGGCCTGTTTTCGAAGCATTGCTCCAAAGTCGACTCAGGCTTTCAATGCGAACATCAAAGGCACCGGCTGTTCGCTCGTTCCACAGCTGCGAATGACTCAACATTCGCCTTAGCCCGGCGGAAGCCCGAACGGCTTCGCCCACCGGCCGTTGCTGCAGGCGGCTCAGTTCGCTGGAAGCATCATAAGTGCTGTAAACTTTGGCCTGCCGCTCAATCGAGGCAAGAACGGCCGATTCGGCCAATCGGGCCGAATTCAGATTTTCTGCGGCAACACGCAAGTCGAGTGATGTGCCAAGAATATTCTCGTGGCTGAAATGATACTCGGCCGGCTTATCGGCTGATTTCGCAGCCGGCGAGACCAAATGAGTCACCACAAGAATAACGACAAAGATTTTTTGCTGAATCATGGTTCCAGTCATTCTCTGACAACTTTTCTGGAAATCAAAACCGGAGCCGGCCAGATCTTTTAAGCCGAGTTGATCGTCTGATAAATTGCTCGATGATCAGGCGTCAGGGCCCCTTCGCCCCTCGCCCTTTTCTCGCTCGCCCCGGCCCTCACCGCGTCGTCCTTCGCCACCCGCTCCACCACCCGACTGTTGCCGGGCATATTGCGTCAGTTCGGCACGATCCAGAACACCATCCTTATTGGCATCAGCACGGGTCATCAGTGCCTTAAGCCTCTGGGGTAGTTCATCTTCAGTCAGCTTGCCATCGTTGTTTTTATCGTTGGCCATCAGTTGATTCACCAACTCCGACGACATATCCCTTCCACCAAACCCACCAGGGCCGAACGCCGGACGCAGTTCTTCTGCTGAAATCTTGCCGTCCTTATCTTTATCCAGCGACAGAATGGATGCGCTGGCGGCCTTGATCTCCTCTTCGGAAAGCTCACCATCGTTATTTTTGTCTATGGCTGTCATCAGCGGCATTGGCGGGAACCCACGGCCCATCCGGCCACCAGGCCCACCAAGCCCGCCAAGCCCACCCTGACCTCGAAAACCACCTGGCCCCTCACCACCAAATTCGCCCCTCTGCCCCCCGCCTTTACGCTGAAGCTCGCCCCGTTCCTGGGCCACCACAATCAGTGCACAAATTGAAACAGCCGACAGAACAATTCCGGCAACCCGTGACGGCTTCAACCATTTGCGAATCATCTGCCATGCTCCTTCAGAGTGAGGCTGTGCGGCTCAGAAATTCCGGTGCTGAACTTCGCTGATATTAATTTCAGCGTCGAAGAATTAAAATTTGACCATAAAATCCGACTTTTGCTCAAGTAACGAATTGTATCAGAGATATCTGGATAAAAATATCTTGTTATTTGTTAATCCCTCACTTATACTTGTAGCAGAAATGAATGAGCTAGGCAGATGAGGTTTTTCAGGAACTTCGCAGATAAGAGGCCAGGACGATGATCGCAGACCGCCGGTTTTTGATCCCTGCAGCAATTATGATTCTGCTTTCGATTTTTATGCATGATCAATCCTTTGCCGATGACTTCGACCGGGAGCCCATTTTCTATCGCGACAGCAATCCTGCCAACGCGATTTCCCGGCTTCAGGCTGATCTTGATTCTGGGAAGCAAAAACTTGAATACGACCCCACCTGGGGTTATCTCGCAAGCGTTTTGAAGTCGCTTGATATTCCGGCCGAGTCGCAGGCACTCGTCTTCTCAAAAACCAGTCTCCAGCGAGAGCGAATCTCGCCTGAAACCCCTCGTGCTCTGTACTTTAACGACGACGTTTACATCGGTTTCTGCCAGTCGGGCGATGTGCTTGAAATATCCGTGGCCGACCCCAGGCTGGGTACCGTTTTTTATACGCTTGACCAGGAAAAGGTTGATAAACCGCTCTTCACCCGTCAGGTTGACGCCTGCCTGCTGTGCCACGGCGGATCGCAAACCCAGTCTGTCCCTGGCCACCTCATGCGTTCGGTTTTCAGCGACGCCGCCGGCCAGCCCATTCTGGCCAGTGGCACTTACCGAACCGACCAGACCTCCGCCTTCAAAGAGCGGTTCGGCGGCTGGTATGTTACCGGCGAGATGGGTAAGCAATACAACCTTGGCAACAAGATTTTCCAAAAGCGAGACTCGTTTCGCGACATCAACTGGGAAGCGGGCATGAATCTTCATTGCCTCGATTCTTTCTGTAACATTAATGAATACCCCAGAAAAACCAGCGATGTGGTGGCGTTGCTCGTGCTCGGGCATCAGTCTGAAATGCACAACCGGATTACCAGGGCGAATTTCCAGACGCGGCAGGCCCTTCATTATGAACAGGCCCTGAACAAGGGGCTTGGCGAAAAGCCTGATCACCGCTGGCCAAGCACCACTTCCCGCATCAAATCAGCTTGCGAACCTTTGCTGGAATATCTCTTCTTTCAAGATGAATTGAAACTTGAAAGCCCAATCAGCAGTGACTCGGGCTTCATCCAGGCCTTTGAAAAACGCGGCCCTCGCGATTC
>JBJTRR010000597.1:0-6960 GCA_046076185.1 bacterium
CCAGCGCACCAAGGGCCGGTTTTACAACGTTACTAACCCACGTGCCCTGCCACGGATCTATCAAAAAGAAACGCGTATGATCTCGCGTCCGCTTATTTTTGAGCGGGGCCAGCCATGGGCCATCACCTTGGCCAACACCACCGAACCCATTCAGGGAATGGCGGCTTTCCCGGGCATCACAGGCCTGGTTCTGACAAGTCTCAAAGAAAGCGAGCTTGTCTCGGCCCCGCTTCTCTCGCCCCAGCCCACCGGCCAGGTCAATCCGCTACTGGCTCACTGGACATACGGTCTCGGCCGATCAGTCGCGTTTACGTCCGACGCCGGTTTCAAATGGACTCAGGCATGGCCTGCATGGGATCAATACGCCGCTTTCTGGTCGCAGGTCATTCGCTGGGCCATGCGGCCCACTGACAATGGTAATTTGACGATGACCCTGCGGCGCGAGGATGGCAAGGTGCGCGTGGTGGTTGACGCCCTTGACAAATCTCAGCAATTCCTCAATTTCCTGCAGATTCAGGGTGCTGTGGTACGCCCTCAGGGGGCCGAAGCTGCCGCCGCTGAAAACCCCGAAGCCAATCAGCTGAAAATGGTGCAGACCGCCCCGGGCCGTTATGAAGCCACCATTGATAACGCTGAAGCCCGTGGCAACTATTTCGTGAGCCTGGCCTACAGCGGCCCCGATGGCTCAAAAGGCATCATTTCGTCAGGCGTTTCGGTGCCTTATTCTGAAGAATATCGCGAGCTTCGTTCGAATCCCGGCGAGCTTGAATCAATCGCACGTATCACTGGCGGCAGTCTTTACGAATGGAAAACCCGCCAGGATGTGATCGACATTCCAGGCACAGTGGCCGCCAATAACCCGTTTCGCCGCGATGCCATGACACTTCCGGCCTCTGGCTTTCAGGATATCTGGCCAAGCCTCCTGGCTACGGCAGCTTTCGTTTTCCTGACAGACGTAGCAGTTCGCCGGCTATCGCCCGATTTTTCGGCCCTTTCCGCCAAAATTCGTGAATTTCGCGGCAACAAAACCGACAAACCGGCCAAGGCTGCCCCCGGAGAACATCTTGAGCAACTTCAAGCCTCGCGCCGCGAAGCCCGCCAGGCACAGCCACAGCGGTCGGGCGACGATTTCTCTGAGCGACTGGCGCGTCAGGCTGAATCTGCAGCTTCAACCGGCACGACCAAAACCGGCCAGCCGGCATCCACCAGTCAGAAACCGGCTTCTGGCCCGGCCACTGAAAAACCGGCCGAATCGCCACAGGATTCTTACACCAGCCGGCTTCTGGCCGCCAAGCGAAAAGTCTGGGAAGACCAGGATCAGAAATAAGTCAACTGTCTGACAATCATCAATTGAAAGCAACACCATGAGCACCGACCAGACTGCTGAATTTCAGGCCAGAGTAGAGTCTTTCAAACGCGACTTCGAAAAAGTTCGAGCCGAACTCAAAAAAGTCATCGTCGGCCATGAAAATATCATTGATGGCGTTGTCACCAGCCTTTTTGTGGGCGGCCATATTCTTCTGGAAGGCGTGCCGGGACTGGGCAAAACCCTGCTGGTGCGCACCCTTTCCGAAGCCGTCCAGCTTGATTTCAGCCGCGTCCAGTTCACCCCCGACCTGATGCCGGCCGACATTCTTGGCACTAATGTCGTGATGGAAACGCCCGATGGTCGCCGTGCCTTTGAATTTCAACGTGGCCCCATCTTCGCCCAGATCGTTCTGGCCGACGAAATCAACCGTGCCACCCCCAAAACCCAATCCGCCCTGCTTGAAGCCATGCAGGAACAGTCAGTCACCATCGGCGGCACGATTCACAAGCTCAAAAAGCCGTTTTTCGTGATGGCAACCCAGAACCCCATCGAGCAGGAAGGCACCTATCCATTGCCTGAAGCCCAGCTCGACCGCTTCCTTTTCAAGCTTGTCGTTGGTTACTCCAGCCGCGAAGAACTCAATGAAATCCTCGACCGCACCACCCGTGGTGTCTCGGCCGAAATCCACCGGGTGATTGACGGCGACACGCTCATCGCACATCAGTCAACTGTGCGACAGGTGCTGATCGCACCGCATATTCAGGATTACGCCGTCCGGCTCGTCCTGGGCACGCACCCAGGCGGCCAATATGCCCCTGAAATCACTAACCGCTTCATTCGCTGGGGCTCTAGCCCACGCGGAGCCCAGACACTCGTGCTTGCCTCAAAATCTCGTGCCCTTCTTGAAGGCCGGTTTAACGTCAGTTTCGAAGACATCCGTCGCAGCCTTCTCCCCAGCCTTCGCCACCGCATTCTTTTGAATTTCGAAGCCCAGGCCGAAGGCAAGGAAGCCGACGACATTCTTCTTGAAATTCTCAAAACCGTGCCTGAAATGCCCGAAAACAAGGTCTCCAAGTCGGCCTGAGGCTCACACCGTCATGACCCGCGACATCTACGACCCTACACCTCTCCAGATTAGCGTGAACATGCCCGAGACGGCCCCTCTTCGGCCCACCCGGCATGACACCCTCTTTCTGTCACTTGTCCTGGGCCTTGTCCTCTTCCTCAGCCTCTGGGCGTTCTTTCTCGACACTTCCGTCAGCATTCTCATTGCTCTGGGTGGCTGCCTTGTTGTGCTTGAAAGCTGGCACACAGCCCTGCTTTTCCTTGAACGGCGAGAACCGGAAACCGGCCGCCCGAGGCTGCTCATTCACATCGGTGCCCTGCTGCCGTGGGTCATGATCCTCGGCTCGGCCGCCCTCATCATGCTCGGCCTCTTCTGGCTCAGTGATTATCTGTATTACAACCCAGCCTGACACCTGTCAGCTTTCCCGGCACCGGCTATGCCTGAACCAACCACCGAACAACTCCTGACCCCTGAATTCATGCACCGTCTTGACCAGCTTGAACTGGCCAGCCGCAGAATTGTGCAGGGCCGCTTACAGGGCGAGCGTCGCAGTCGCCGCCGTGGTACGTCCGTCGAATTTGCTGACTATCGTAATTATGCCGTGGGCGACGACCTCCGCCGTATTGACTGGAACATCTACAGTCGTCTTGAGAAACTCTTCCTCAAGCTATTCCTTGAGGAAGAAGATCTTCGCGTGCACACGCTGGTTGATACCAGCCTTTCCATGAATTTCGGCACTCCCACCAAGCTGCATTTTGCCAAGAAAATTGCCGCCGCCCTCTCCTACATCGGTATGGTGCACCACGACCGGGTCACTATTGAAGCGTTCGCCTCAAGCCTCCAGGCCGATGGCCCCGGCCCCATGCGTGCCCGATCGCAGATTCGCCGCCTTTTGCATTATCTGGAAAACATGCAGCCGGCCGGCTCAAGCGATATGAACGTAGCCATTAAAGCCTTCGCCACCCGCAACAGCGGCCCCGGCGTGGTGGTGGTCATTTCCGATTTCCTCGATAAAAATGGCTACGAAACTGCCCTCCGTTACCTCATCGCCCGCAATTTTGAAGTCTATGTCATTCATGTGCTCAGCCCGGATGAAGTTGAACCGCCCCTGACTGGCGACCTTCGTCTGATCGACTCTGAAGACTGTGATACGGCCGAAATCACCATCACCGCCCCCCTGCTCGACCGCTACCATCGCACGGTTGAAGCCTTCAAATCTGGCCTTCGCGAATGGTGTGCCCAGCGCGGCATTCACTACACATTCACCACCAGCGACTCCTCGTTTGAACGTCTCGTGCTGGAATACATGCGCCGCAATGGCCTCGTCAAATAATACAATTCCAAATGCAATCAGGGGTCTCTCAAAATGCTGCCCGAAGTCACCAGCGACTGGATTTTCTATGGCCTTTCCGCCCTTTTTGTCGGCTACCTGCTCTTCATATTCCTGACTAAATCCAAGCGCCTAAGGCAGCGTGAAGAATTATCGAAAAACAATTCAGGAATCGACCTCTGATCCGCCTGACTCAAATGCAATCATCAACAGGCTCAGGACAACACCATGGGTTTCAACTGGCCAGTTCAATTTAAAACATCCCTGGGCCCCGGCCTCTGGGCAGCCCTGCTGGCCGTGCCCGTATGCATCCTGCTGCTTTATTTTCTCAAATTGAAACGCCAGCCAGTTGTCATTTCATCCACCCTGCTTTGGCGCCGCAGTATGGAAGATCTCCGTGTCAACAGCCTGTTTCAGCGGCTCCGGCGCAACATCCTGATGTTTCTGCAATTGCTGCTCGCATTTCTTCTGCTCGTGGCTCTCACCGGGCCACGCTGGGCAGGTTCAAAATCTCAGGGACGTCGCCTGATCATCGCCATTGACAATTCCGCCAGCATGTCGGCGACTGATGTCAAACCTGATCGCCTCAGTTCTGCCAAAAATCAGGCCACTGAAGTCATTGGTCGAATGAATTCCAGCGATCTGGCCATGGTCATCGCTTTTTCTGATACTGCCGAAGTCGTCTCAAGCTACACTTCCAATAAAAACCTCCTCAAGCAGAAAATCAGCGGCATTCAGCCCACCCAGCGGCGCAGCGACCTTCGCGATGCCCTTCAGGTTGCCGACGGCCTTGCCAACCCGTCCCGACAGGCCGATGGCGTCGTCGCCACCGATGAAGCCACCCCCAAGCTTATGATCTACACCGATGGCGGTTTTCAGGATATTCAAGGCTTCAGTCTCGGTAATCTTGAGCCCGAACTGGTTGTCATCGGCAACGCTCCGCCTGCTTTTAAACCCGGTCAGAATGAAGATCGCACGACATTTTCCACACGCAACATGGCCATCCTTGCCCTTCAGGCCCGTCGTAATGAAGAATCGCCAAATACAATTGAAGTGTTTGGTCGAATTAAAAATTACGATGCTGCCGATGCCGCCACTGAATTGAAACTCTTTCGCCTGGGCCTTGGGGGCGATCAGAAAACCCTGGTTGATGCCATCAAATTGAATTTAACTGGCGAGTCGGAACGCGGATTTCAATTCACCATTGCTGACAACGGCCCCCAGGCCCTGATGGTTGAATCTTCATTCACTGACGACCTAACAATCGACAATTTTGCCTACACCGCTGTTCCACCCGAAAAGAAGCCCAAAATTCGGCTCGTAACCACCGGTAATCGCTATCTTTCTAATTATTTCAAATCTCCGGGCCTGAAAGATGCCATTGAATTTTCGGAAATGCAGCCTGCAGATCTATCCAAACCCGAAGTGCAGAATGAATTGAAACTCGGCACTTTTTCACTTGTCATTTTTGATTCATGTGCACCGAAAGATCAATCGCCACAATCCAATTGCATTTATTTTGGTGCCTTTCCTCCCGACAAAAAATACGAGACACTGAAAACCTTTCAGAACCCGGCCATTCTCGACTGGGACAGCACAAATCCGCTGATGCAATACATTCGCGACCTCGGCCAGATCCGCATCCGCGATGTCCGCATTCCCGATCCTCTCCCCTCCGGCATTCGCCCCTTGGTTGAAAGCGACAAAGGTGCCGTGGTCTTCAGCTCGCCACGCGAAGGCTTTACCGATGTGATTGCCGGTTTTGCCCTGGCTGATGAAAAATCGTTTAACACCGACTGGCTCCTGAAATACAGCTTTCCGCTCTTTCTCAGCAACTGTCTGCAGCATCTGGCGGGCCTTGCCGGCGAATCCACTGACACAACTCACGCTCCAGGCAGCTCTTTCTCGCTTTTCACCCCCGGCATGGCAGGTGAAGCTCTGCAGCTCATCCCGCTCCACAATTCATCTGAATCGGCGTCAACCATCAATGTTGATTCCAGCGGCCGGGCTGCCATCACAGCCCCTGCCAGCCAGGGCGTTTTCTCAGTAAAAAACGCTGAAAGACTCGTTGATCTTTACCCTGTTGATCTCTTTGACGCTCGTGAGAGTGATCTCTCTACCCGGGGCCTTGCTCCTGCTGGTTCACCACAATCCTTCGCTGACAAACATCAAATTAAGATTGGTTTTACTCCAGTCACCGGCAAGGGTCAAAGCTCTGGCATCGACAGCCCACTCTGGAAAGTCGTTGCTCTCCTGAGCCTGCTCATTCTCTCGCTCGAATGGTATATTTACAATCGTCGCGTGGCTCTTTAAATCCCTTGCCCATCATTTTGTAATTGATCCTGAATTTAAATTACCAATGCAATTGCCGTTGGCGTCTGTTTGCCGGCCAGCCCCTCAGGCCTTCCCATATAAACCACCTGGCCACCTGCATGGCCGGCACCGGGGCCAAGTTCAATCAGCCAGTCGGCCCGGCGAATCAAATCAAGGTTATGCTCGACAATCACCAGCGTGTGGCCCCGGTCAACCAGCCCGTCAAAGGCCTGTGCCACCGTATGAATATCGGCTGGGTGCAGGCCGTTGGTCGGCTCGTCCATCAAAATCAACTGTCCAGATTTCAGCATTCCCGGGCCTGCCTCGCCAGCCTTGGCCAGGTGCAGGGCCAGTTTCAGCCTCTGGGCCTCGCCGCCTGAAAGAGTGCTTGTCGATTGTCCAAGCCTCAGATAATCAAGCCCCACATCCATCAACCACCGCAGCCGATTTTGTACATTCACCTTGGTACGGAAAAAACTCCAGGCCTCGCGGCCGGTCATTTCAAGAACATCAGCAATCGACTTGCCACGGTATTGAATTTCCAGCACCTCAGGTTTAAATCGGGCACCCAGGCAATCCGGACATTTAATCATCACATCTGACAGAAATTGCATTTCAATCGTCTGATACCCATTCCCCTCGCAGCTTGAGCATCGCCCGGCCTCATTATTAAAACTGAATCGACCCGCGTTAAATTTCCGACTTTTGGCATCAGGCAATTCCGCAAAAACCTTACGAATTTCATCCATAATCTTGAGGAAAGTGGCGGGATTAGACCGACTTGACCGACCAATTGAAGCCCCATCTACTAATATTGATTCGCGAACCCCACTTCCTGTCACATTCAGCGTGTCAAAAGCCTCAGGTGCTTCTGAATCCTGCCCCAGATTCTGGGCGACAGCCGGTGCAATCGTTTTTTCCAGCAACGTGGTTTTTCCCGAG
>JBJTRR010000598.1:0-3500 GCA_046076185.1 bacterium
CCGGGCCAGATTACTGCGAGTGATCGTGACGGCTGGCTTGTGTTTCAGCCTGTTGTTTCAGCCGGTGGTCTGTGAAGTCACTTCGGTGCGGCTGTGCCGGCTGGTGCCTGGCGAAGGTTGTTTACCCGCTGCACTTCGCTGGGGTCAACGCCCTTGGGTGTTGGCACGTTGATCTTTCTGGCAGCGGCAGCCGCGGCGGCGGCGGTTGGCCGAACGGCGGCATCAGAAGTGCCCTGGCGTGCGGCAGCAGCCTGGCGGGCAGCGGCGGCACCTTCGAGGGCTTCAGGCTGGGCTTCTTCGTTGGCCAGCTTTACGCGGCCCGAGAGGCGATTTTCAACGGCCGACATTTTTTCAATTTCAGCGAAGACTTCGGCGATTGCACCCTTGATCTTGGCGTCGTAAACGACCTGTCGCAGGTTTTCACGCACGGCGGCGTCTTTTTTGTCGAGTTGCTTGCGGGGAATCAGGCCTTCACGCTTCAGCAGAACCCAGGTGGTTTCGGTCAGCTGAATTGGCCCCGAAATGTCGCCATCTTTGGGCTTGTGGCTGGGGTCCTTGTCTTCCGGATCGCCATCAACAAGCTGACGGAAGGCGGCGTCGGAGATATTTCGCGGATACGAAAAGCGGGCGACTGGCTCGGAATAAAGGCCGCCGATTGAGCGGCTCTGGTCGATGGAGATTTCCATGGCCATCTTTTCGAAGCCGGCAGGATTGGCCTTGAGCTTTTCCCAGGCGTCCTGGGCGGCACGCAGCTTGTCAACCATGATTACGCGAATGCGAAGCTTGTCGCCATACATTGACTCAAAAGCCTGGTCAATCTCTTCCTGTGTGACCTGCACGCGGCTTGAGGCCAGCTTGGTCAGGGCCACGGTTGGGTAAACGATGTCGCGGGCATACTGGGCGGGGCTGATGTTGCGTTCTTTGGCCAGCGTTCGTAGCCAGGCTTCACGTGAGAGGCCGGCCATTTTCTGGGCGGTCTTTTCAATCTCTTCGTTCACTTCTTCGGCCGTGACTGTCAGGTTCTTGGCCTTCAGGGCCTGGACAATCAGCACGCGGGCGATCAGGGTATCAAGAATTTCTTCACCCTTGCGGGCCACGGCTTCGTCGGCCAGTTGCTGGCGTGAGATGACCTGGTTATTGACAATTGCGACGGGGTCGCCGGGCGAGGCTGGAATGCGGGCCTGCTGCAGCTTGGGTGCGTTGGGGTCGGCGGCCGGTGCCTGGGCTTGGGCCGGTGCTTTGGCTGCGGCCTGCTTGGCGGCCCCGCCACGGTTCAGAAGTTGTGCCGAAGCGTTATGGCCTGTGGCCAGCATGCCCGAGGTGGCGAAGAGTGCGATGATGTATCGATTGCGGATAGCCAACTGCATGAGCAAACCTCCTTGTTGTTGCCCGTTGCCCGTTTCATCGTTGATTTTGTGCCAGATTGCTCTGGCTATTCGGCGTGAAGTTACATTCATCATGAAAATTGGTCAATGGCAAAAAACGGGTGTGCAATTGATAAACAGGGTGAAACAGCCCTCGGGCAGTTTGTCAGTCGCAGCGAAACCAATGGCTAATCTTCGATACCTTCTGCGCCGGGGCCGATGTTTTTGATGTTCATCGCCCTACGGCTGATTCGAACTTCCATTGCTGTTAATTCAGATACTGATTTTGATATAATAAGTGTAATCATGGAAAAAATTGTCTGGAGTTTATGCATCAGATGGCTCTCGGAAACAAGATCGTTCTTCTCATCACAACGTATAAACGGCGGGAAAAACTCATCAGGCTGGTGCGGCAGATGAGCCATTACATCAGCACTTATGCAGGTTCAAACGCGTATCAGATTGCCATTACCGATTCTGAGCAGGGCAACACCAACCCTTTTGACATCCATATCGATTACATGACCAACCAGGGCACGGGCTTCGACCTGAACCTGCTGGGGGCTTTGACAAAGTTTTCAGATGAAGCGGATTACATTTTCGCCATGGGCGACGACGACCTGCTGAACCCCTATCTGCACCCGCTGCCACTGATTGATCAGGCGATTGCCGCCGGTGCCGGTGTTTATCTGTTTAATCATTTGAATTACGTCAATACCGACGAAGGAATTAACGAAAAGGTGCATGTTGGCGACCCGCTTTACAACTCCAGTCATTTGAAGCTTTATCGGTCGGACCCTTTTGCCTTTGTCACGCAGCCGCTGCCGAGATATTGCGGGATCATTTACGAATCAGGCTTTATCAAAAACAGCCTGGAAACGCTGGCCCAATTTGACCACACTCTGCATCTTTATGCCGTGCCCTGCCTGATTGCAGCCTGCCAGAGCCGGCTGGCCTATTATGATACGCCCCTGACGATGTTCGATGTCACGCCCAAAACCGACGGGGCCTGGGAAGATAATGTTCGGGTGCGGCTGGGGCTTCTGCATTTTTGCCGCGCTTTGAAGGGCGTTATTCCGCAAGCACAGCTTGACCAGCTTCTGAACGGGTTTTATCGCGACTATTTCAGCAAGCCATCACACCTTTTCACGCATCAAAAGGAGCTTTACCTTTTTCATACCAAAGAATCGTTTCTGCAATATCTGGAAAACATGGCTTTGCCGGGTTAAAATTCAATTTGTCAGGAATGAGTCATTGTTGAAGGTGTAGGGCACTTGCAACGTGCCGAGCTTGCATTGGTTGATCGTTACCACCAGAACCCTTGCTAAAAAACGGCGACATATAGTTGTCAATGCGACACCCTATTTAAAAGTTTCAACCATAAACTCATTGAGTAGATTAGTCTTCTTTATAATTCGAAAATATAATGCTCTTTTACCGTGTTTTCCATGCTCGCTCTCTGGCATGATCACGGCCATTCGCGTTAAATTACGTTTATCATCAATTCCATTTAAGCCATGTGCCCCGGCACCACTTCGCGAGCCTTACCATGCACGCCACTATTCGATACCTTCTAGTTGTCGGCCCGGCTTTGATTTTTGCACAGGCGGGTGCACTCGCACAGCAACCTCTTCAGCCTGCCCCGGTCACAGCCTATCAAAAGCATGCCGTGGTGGCTCGCGAGCCGTTTGCCGCTGAAGCCGGCCGGGCCATTCTCAACGCCGGCGGCAACGCCATCGACGCCGCCGTGGCTACGGCCCTGGCCCTGCAGGTCACTCATCCGCCTGCGGGAAATATCGGAGGCGGCGGCTTCATTGTGCATTATTCCGAGAAGGAGAAAAAGGCGAGCACCTTTGACTTTCGCGAGAAGGCCCCAGCGGCGGCCAGCGAGACGATGTATCTGAACGATCAGGGCAAGATCAGGCCGGGGCACAGGCGAGGCCCTTGGGCGGCAGGCGTGCCGGGCACGGTGCGTGGGCTGGCGCTGGCACATAAAAAGCTGGGGCGACTGCCCTGGGCAAAACTGGTTGAGCCGGCCGAGAAGCTGGCTCGCGAGGGCTTCCCGCTAGAACCTCTTGAACCACAACCCAAAGCAACAGCCGGCGCGGGGCAGACGACAGGGACACCGCCAATAGC
>JBJTRR010000599.1:0-3086 GCA_046076185.1 bacterium
ATTTCAATTTCAAAATCGCAGGAATATCTTGTTTTTATAGAGAAGGCGGGCAATCAGAAAGACACATGTCAGCCCGACAAGCACCTGAATCAACCCGCCCGCACCTGTGGCAAGATTGGTGTCGAACCAGGCGGCGACATCGCCACCGGCCAGACGCGTCGCCAGCTTGCCATAGCCCATTAAATTCCCGAGCAGATAAAGGGTGATTGCATTTGAACCGATCCAGACGAAAGGCCAGACCCAGAATTTCAGCCCGATGACATCAACAACCAGATAAAAAAGCCCCAGAAGTGCCATGCTGAAGCCACCAGCCACCAGCACAAACGAGCTTGTCCAGATTTTTTTGATCACCGGAAAGCTGTTGCCCCACTGAAAGCCGAGTGCCGCCAGACCCAGGCCAATGGCAATTAAAAGAAATGGCCTGGCAATTGTATTTAATTTGGATTCTCGCAGAATCCAGCCTGAAATGATACCCAGCAGGGCCGAACCAACAGCAGGAATCATGCTCAGGATACCTTCCGGGTCGAAATAGGTATCATATTTCCGGCCCGGCAGAAATCGCCAGTCAATGTAATTGGTCAGGTTATAGCCTTTTTCATATTTTCCTTTTGTCGTTTCAGTCACCTGTTTCAGGATATCATCAGGGCTGGCTGAGCCGCCGGCTTTGGCAATCAGCGGCGCAAGGCTTTCTTTGGTCAGGCGAATATCAGGGAAAGGGATATATGTCAGGGCTGCCCAGTATCCGACGAGAATGGCGATGATAATTCCGACAAGTGTTTTTGGCCGGCTGGGGCCGACGAAGAGATAAATCAGGGCCGCGCCGCCATAGCCGATGGCAATTCGCTGAAGCACGCCCAGCACGCGCATGTCAGGCCATTTATTGCTGAATCCGCCGGAATAGAAGATGCCGCAGAGAAAGAGTAGAATGGTGCGTGAGATGATGCGCCGCATGGCCTTGCCCCGGCCGCCCGATTCGTGGGCTTTGGCCAGCGAATAAACTGTGGATACGCCAGCCATGAAGACGAAAAGGGGGAAGATCATGTCGTAGAAACGGAACCCTTCCCATTCAACATGGCTGAGCTGGGTGGAGAGGGTTTTGGTGACTTCCGTTTCGTTCATGTTTTTCAGGGCCCTGGCGAGTGCATCGCCGCCGAGAATCCAGAACATGTCGAACCCTCGCAGGGCGTCAAGCGAAAGCAATCGACCGGAACCCGAAGAAGCACTGGTTGAAATCAAATTCGCGGGCGATGTGATTTCATTTGATGCTGACGACTGGGCCGGATCAATTGCATTTACTGGAAATGGAATTTCGTTACTGACCATGGGGGTGATTCTCTCGCAGGACATAATGGCTTCGGCTGGTTGATTTCCAATAGGAATAACCGTTAGGGGCGGGCAAGTCCAGAGAGCAGTGGGTGATGTAGTGTCTTGAGATCGGTTTCACCAGCGATTAGCATAGGGTCGATCGAACCCAAACCAACACCTTAAAACAGGATATCCACTTTAATGAATCGCCGAAAAATGGCACAGCAGGCCAGCCTGGCCATGGCCGCACTTTCAATGAGCACATCAGTGGCCAATGCCGAAGCAGGTGAAGTGATTTCGCTCTGGCCGGGCGAGGCACCGGGCGAATTGGCCGGTGAAGTGCCTGCGGAAAAGGCGATGGAGCCGCTGCCGAACCAGAGGCGGGTGAACCGGCTGACAAACGTGACCAGACCCCGGCTGACGGTGCATCAGACCAAGGCTGAAAAGCCTTCAGACGCGGCCGTGATCATCTGCCCCGGCGGGGCTTATAACATTTTGGCCGATGAGCACGAAGGCACCATGGTGGCCGACTGGCTCAATGGCCTGGGAATCACGGCCTTTGTGCTTCGCTATCGCGTGCCCCGGCGCAAGGGTAAGCCGATGTATGAGGCACCGCTGCAAGATGCCCAGCGGGCCATGCGACTGGTGCGGCAGAATGCGGCCAAATGGAAGCTGAACCCGGCCAAAATCGGCATTCTGGGGTTTTCGGCGGGTGGCCATTTAAGTGCCATGACATCAACAGCTTACGACAGAGAAATGTATAAGCCTGTGGACGATTCCGACAAGCTCTCGGCCCGGCCTGATGCCTCCATGCTGATTTATCCGGCCTATCTGGCAGATAAAGGTGCGCTGGTTGACGAAATCAAAATCACCAAAAACACGCCGCCGGCGTTTCTGGTGCATGCGCACGACGACGGGCTTTCGTCCGAATCAAGCGTGCTTTATTATCTTGCCCTCAAGCGACTTGCAATTCCGGCCGAGCTGCATGTCTATACCAAGGGCGGGCATGGTTATGGCATGGTTGATAACGGCCTACCGACAAACCAGTGGCCTGCCCGGTGTGGCGAGTGGCTGAAGGTGATGGGCTGGGTGTGACTTTTTTTCGGTATTCATCATTGAAAAGCCCGCTGGCAATGCGATCCGGCAGTCTTTTTTTTGTTTTGAAGTGATTGAAAATATGTGGCTGAATGCGGGCTTTTCCGGCATGGTTCGGGCGACGAAATTGACGAATAACAAGAGAGACGACCACAAAACTTGTCTAATAAGTTATAATAGGCATGGGTCAATTCAGAAAAACAGTTGAACACGAGCGGGAAGCAGAGCGGCAGATGAGCGTTACGATCCTGAACGACACGCGTTCGACCGGCACGGAAATCGCTTACCAGCAGTGCATTAACCCGGACTGCCGGACGACGGTCTCAGTGGACAGGACGATTTTTGAGTGCCCCAACTGTGGCGACCTGCTTGATGTGGTTTATGACTGGGACAGGGCCGAAGTGCCTTCGTCGCTGAAATGGTTTGAAAAAAAGTGGGCCGAACGAACCGACCCCTCGAGTTTTTCAGGTGTCTGGCGGTTTAGAGAGCTTTTGCCGTTTGTGGCGAAAGATCAGATTGTGACGATTGGCGAAGGGCAAACTTTGCTTCAGCGAAGCGACCCTGTGGCCAATTATGTGGGTGTGCAGCCTGGCGGTCTGATGCTGCAATATGAGGGTATGAACCCATCAGGCAGCTTTAAGGATAACGGTATGGCGGCGGCGTTTACGCATGCCCGCATGACCGGC
>JBJTRR010000600.1:0-1663 GCA_046076185.1 bacterium
GAGAGCGATCTGGGCCTGGAACGGGTGTGAGTCGATCAACGCCTCGGTTTCCTGACGCTTGCGCAGGTCGATGCGGACTTGCATCGCGTCGATAGTCAGGTCGGTGGCGGGGTCGTTGGTCATTTTTTGGTCAGTGTCGTGAGCGGGTGGCTGGTGGTTCTTAGTAAGACTTCTGAAAAGGCATGAATACTATCAATCAATAGGTATCATTTGGTTCGGGTAAAACCAGTTTTCACAAAATTATTTTTCGTTGGTTAAATGCAATTTCATTACATTGCAAAAAGTTTACGCAGGACGAAAAGTTTGCGTGGTTTGACAGGGGGGAAGAGCCGCGATTGGAGAAAGTGGTTGATGGGTGGGGTGAATCAGAAGACTAACCGCTTACTGCGTGCGCGGCTCATTCAGGCAAGTTTGGGACAGAAGACCACCACCCCGGCCGCTTGGCGGTCACCCCCCGGCGAAGGGGAATTGGCGGAAGGTGTTGATTTAAAAGGTTTTAAGGAGCCGCGCACGTAGTAAGCGGTTGATTGTATTCGGTCAATCAGAAAACCGACCGCTTACTTCGTGCGCGGCTCATTCAGGCAGGTTTGGAGAAGCAAAAAGCATTTTGACGAGCCGAAAGCGTGCACGACGGCCTGGATTTGGTTGTGGTGCACAGGTGGCTGTGCTGGAGCCAAAACAAATTGAGTGAAGCAGCATTAAGAATATCTCACACCAAGACGTAACGACGCAAAAAGTCCTGGGGTCTGCCTGTGTGCATGACTGGTATCGCAGACAGATGTAAATCGTAATCTCATGATGGAATGTCAAATCTGATATCAGTTCGTTAAATGCGATATCGTTTGCCGGCAAACGGTACGCTTGCTTAAAGCCGACTGTAAGGAATCAAATGGATGAATAGTCACAAGGATAACAACTACAAAACATGCAACCGGAGCAGATATCCGGCCGGTGCATGCTTTGATTTCCTGTCATTTTCAGGCGTTGTTGTTCACAGCCTGGGTCGCGCCGTTATGCTTGACTGATGCTATGCCGTTGTCGCGGGCCGACTCGAAAGAATACATTTGACTTGTGCCGATAATTTCGTTGTTCCCGGCCTTCAGCGTGAAATATGGCTTGCCATTGGTAGAAGTCTTTTTTTCATAGCGTTCGTCAAGCTGGCAATTGGCACGCACCGAAGCGATGCCCGCCTCGGCACCTGTTTTTTCTTTGTAGAGTTCGCTGGAGAGAATGACTTCTCCGTTATCGGCCTTCAGCACGAAGTGAAACTGGCCATCAGAGGACTTGTTGAGTTCAAAAACACCCGGCATGTGCGATATCTCCAGGTTTTTATGATCTGATTTCAATCAGAGCCCCGACCGGACCAGCCGGATTGCAACCACATGAAAGATAACACATCTTTTTGCGGCGTATTGACTTCAGGATTTATAAATGAGCCGGAATGAAGTTGCAAGATCATGCCGGCGTTCATCAGGAATTCAGGCAGGGTTATTCGACATCAAGTATTTTTGTCAGACTCAGAATGACTGGTTTATCGCCCGGCCGGTCAATTCAGCGCCCTATCCGTTGAAGTCGGTGAAGAACAACTGAGATTCTTGCGTCAAAGTCGAGTTGATTCCTGATCAAAAACCAGCGATTTCGCCCATCTGACAAATTTCATCTC
>JBJTRR010000601.1:0-1104 GCA_046076185.1 bacterium
TGCTGCTGGTCTTAGTTTCTTGCTCAGCGTAGGAATCTGGTTCATTTCAGGAAATGAAAGCCAGGTCGAGAGGAATTAGCCAAGCTGCAGGTGATACAGCCACGACAATCGCCCCGGGGTAAACCAATCCCATGAAACGCAATTTTCTCATTCAGTTTTTGCTGTTGCTTGGCTTGCCGCTGGCAACACTGGCAAACGAGCCCGAAAAGCTTGTGGGGCTTTATGCACCTGAATTCAGCCTCTCAGGCACCGACGGCACAACGCATCGGCTAGCACAAATGCTGAAATCCGGGCCGGTGGCCGTGGCGTGGTTCCCCAAGGCCTACACCGGAAATTGCGAGCGGATGTTGCGGTCTCTGGGCAGGATTCAGCCGGAACTTGAAAAAAGTGGTATCAAACTGGTCGCCGCCAGTGGCGACAAATTGAAATACCTGAAACCTTATGCTGAATCGATTTCGCTTCCATTCCCGATTCTGGCTGACCCGACACGTACCACAGCTGTAAGCTGGTCGGTCGTGGGTGATGGGCGAGAATTGCCCCGCCGGTGGATTTTTTTAATTGACCGCGATGGGAAAATTGCAGCAGTTCTGAGCGATTTCACTGCGGAGGAGGCAGGTTCCGCCGTGCTGAATCAGGTAAAAATCCTTGGATGGTCACGCTGAGGTGCCATTTCAGCGAACCAGCGGATACCAGCCGATCCTGTCAAGCCCGTCAAGCAACCACGGGTGTGTCCATGGCGAGCGAATCGCATAACCCACGGAAAGGAATGAAATGGCCATGGCAGCATAGCCCAATCGGCGGTGCAGGCTGTTCTCAGCCCCTGAACGAAAGCCATCAGGCAGGAAATAACTCCAAAGGGGAATCAGCCAGAAAAGCCACCTGAGGCCCTGGGTTGAACCCCCATAATTATTTGTTTTATAAGCATAAAACCCGACAACAACTACGCTCAGAATCATAGTAACCCATGCCCCCGTGGCTTTGCCGGCGTTGGCGCGGGGGTCAATGGCCTGCGGAATCAGCATCAGCCATAGTGGGATCAGCCAGAAAAGCCATGTCAGTGCAGCAGGGTCTATCGTCTGATATTTGTAAATTCGATAGGCACAG
>JBJTRR010000602.1:0-1339 GCA_046076185.1 bacterium
GGTCAGATACCGAAATGTTTGTGCCACGGGCATCAAACCGGCCGAACTTGTTTGTCAGGTTCAGCAGCGTGATATTGCCACTGGTGCCCGTGCCCGTGGTGACAAAAGACGCCGTGCCGTTCACAGTCAAATTCGTGCCAACCGCCTGAGTAATCGGCCCGTTCGTCGCATTCACCGTCAGGCAGCCGGTGGCATTGACAGTGCCAAGCTGAGTGCCGGAACTATTCGAATTGACAATCGTAATATTTGTGCCGCTGGCTGTAATCGTGGTGAAGTTGTTGGTTGCATTATTCAGCGTAATATTACCGCTCGTACCACTGCCTGAAGAAACAAAGTTCGCCATGCCCGCGACACTGATCGAAGTGCCTGTTGCCTGCGTAATCGCACCCGAGGGCGAATTCACAGTGAGGCAACCGCTGGCCACCGTTCTGGCGAGCACCGTGGCATTGGAATTGATGATGGTGATATTGGTGCCCGAACTGGCAATACAGCCCGTCGAATAAAAATTATTGGTCAGGTTATTCAGCGTGATGTTGCCACTGGTGCCCGTGCCGTTCGACACAAAATTCGCCATGCCAGCCACGGAAAGATTACCATCCGTCTGAGTAATTGTACTTCCTGAAATCAGTGTCAGGTTTCTGCCCAGCGTGGCATTGGAACGGTCGATCGGCACCGTATTCAGAATTGCGCCGGCCGTGTTGCTGCCAATCACCAGTGTGCCGGCCGTGATACGGTTGATTTCACTGGCCAAAAGCCCAAAATTACCCGTGGATTTGACTCCCAGATCAACAATCAAACCAGCGGTGGGCAAGAGATTCACCACACCGGCAAGGCCGGCGATCAGGTTGCCGGTAAGTGTCAAATTCTGGGCCGTGATCGAAACGGTGCCGTTACCATTCTGGTTTTGCGAATCTTTCACGACGATATCGGTTATGGTCAAAGCACTGGCATCAGCAATGGTGATATTCGCGCCTGTGGCTGTGACCGTGCCAAAATTGTTCGTTGCATTATTCAGCGTAAGGTCGGCGCTGGCACCAGACCCGCCCGCCACAAAATTCGCCATGCCACTGATGGTCAGGTTGCCGGCCCCGCTCTGCGAGATCGAATTACCTGAAATCAGTGTCAGGTTCGTGCCCAGAGTGGCATTGGCACGGCTGATCGACGCCGTGTTCACAATCGAACCGGTAGTGTTGTTGCCTATCACCAGAGTGCCGGCAGTTATATTGTTCAACTCAGCCTGCGAGAGCCCCAGATTCGCAGCTGTGTCTGTGCCATTACCCAAGTTGACACCCAACCCCAGCGTCTGAATTGTAACCGTACCAGAAGTTGTGGCGTTGAC
>JBJTRR010000603.1:0-1265 GCA_046076185.1 bacterium
TCTTCTGCAAATAACCCGACATAAAATTCGACATCATCAACACTTGCGTAATTAGCCTCAAGTATTTTTATGGTAGTTGAACTCTTCGTAATATCCTCAAACGACTTCGGCCTTGGCAGGCTGACATATTCACAATAATCGCCATAAGAAGCCAGTTCGCACAATCGTCCCTGATCAATTGCAAATTGCTCTTGAGGCATAATCCACTGGTTCGTATTACCCACACCCAGCTTTCCGGCCTTCTGGTTGCTCAAGTCGATAAATCCCTGTGCCAGACCTCCGCTGATTGTCGGGCGATTGTTCATAATCAGCCTGTCGATGGAATATTTCACGCCACTGAACTGCAATTCATCGGGAATGAGCGAATGCCAGCGATAAAGCAGGCTGAATTCGGTAGTTATCCAGTTCGGCTTATTCCACGCTGCCTTCCAGGCGACCGATGGATCCACTACAAATTCCGCTGGCTCTGGCCTGATGTGGTTGATATATTCCTCAACCACAAGTTTGATAAAAAGCACAATAATCACATTACGCGACGTCTGAAACACCCGCTCGTCATCCCACCCGGGGTTTGCCTTTTCAATTTCTCCCGCAACCCGGTTATGTTCTCTTAGAAACAGCGTATTGAACAGCGAAACAGTCGGTACAGCGTTCACTCTGTCGCCACCCACGGCAAAAACGACTCGCTTCACATCAGGGTCAGTCACCCTGTTCAACCCCAACGGCAAATCAAGAACTTCAAATTCAGGCTTGATATTTCCCGACTCATCCAGCAGAAATGGCGGATACTCCTCGTTCTCGCCCATGTCGGTCTCCAGCATCTGCGACTTAAGCCGCCCTTTCTCACCAGATTTTTCACTCAGCCGCCTCAGCGCCAGTGTTTGCTGCGGCAATCGTCCATAGAGCGGACACATGTCAATATCGTTATTTGAAGTTGTCTGCTTGCGTACTTCGTCGCTTTCATTACCGAGCGGCATGCGTGTGCGAACAAAACCATCTGTCAGATACTGCGCAAAGGCAGGAAAAAGACATGTCGATTTCTCACAGAAAACCGGCCCGTCGGAACCTCGCCTGAATATCTCAAGTATCTTGGGAATCGGCGGCAAATTGGGCAGTTTTTTTGCCCTGAGATGCCTGGCACTGAATTTCTTATCCGTCAAAGATGTCCACGATGTGTAATCATGCACCATGCTGAAAGGATGAGGCCTGCGGCGGCACTGCCGCAAAATTTGCCATATCATCAACCGGCTTGCCAGCCTGGGTGA
>JBJTRR010000604.1:0-10396 GCA_046076185.1 bacterium
AACCACCCTTGCCGCCCGAGCAGCCGGTGGATTTGCCAAGAAGCTCAGCCATGGCGGGCTTGGGATCCATACCACGGGCCAGGGCGTGGCCGTGGTCGCGATAGGCAGTGATCAGGTAGTCGTCGTCACGCAGCATGCCAATCGAGCCAACGGCGCAAGCTTCCTGACCGTTATAAAGGTGGCAGAAGCCGCCTATTTTCTGGTTCTGGTAGAGGTAAGCGGCTCGCTCCTCGAATCGCCGGATCAAATGCATCTGCCGCAACCACTTCAGGGCTTTGGTACGATCTACGATCGATTTCGGAGCGGTTTGTACCTGGGACATGACCTGTCGTCACTCCTCGTCCTCGCGTCGCGGGCGTGCGGCCGGACGCTTGGTCTGCACGCCGTGGGCTTTGTCTTGCCTGCCAATACAATCTGATTCATCACGGTCGGAAAAATACTAAATGCCTTCGTATCTTTCCTGCTTCAGGCCGGTCTTTCATCAACCGCGTGAATCTTGGCTGAATGAAAGGATTGTGCCAAATTTACATGCGTTCGTCCAGATCGGTCAGAAACTTCAGGATTGTCTGAGAAGTTGCCTCAGCACAAACGGTAAAATCCCACCGTTTTGGTAATATCGGATTTCCTGCGGCGTATCGATACGCACTTTCGCATAAAAATCCTGATTAATGCCATCCATTCGGCTGACACAAATCTTCAGTAACCTGCCACCACTGAAATTTGAGTCAAGCAATGCCGGAAGTCCAACTGTTTCAAAGAGTTCCTCTCCGGTCAGGCCAAGACTTGCGGCATTCTGCTCATCCATGAACTGCAAAGGTAGGATACCCATCCCAACCAGATTCGACCGGTGAATTCGTTCATAGCTTTCGGCAATCACCATGCGGATTCCGAGCAGTGCCGGGCCCTTTGCCGCCCAGTCGCGGCTTGAACCTGAGCCATACTCCTTGCCTGCAAGCACCACCAGCGGCGTGCCAAGCTTTTTGTAAGCGTCGGAAGCGTCGAAGATCGACATCACTTCGCCTTCCGGCAGAAGACGCGTGACACCACCTTCGGTTCCCGGTGCTAACTGATTACGCAGGCGAATGTTGGCGAAGGTGCCTCGCACCATCACCTCATGATTGCCGCGGCGGGCGCCATAGCTGTTGAAGTCGTGTGGCGCAACCCCATTGGCCACAAGGTATTTACCAGCCGGGCTGGTGGCCTTGATATTGCCTGCCGGCGAGATATGGTCGGTTGTGATCGAATCACCCAGCACGGCCAGCACCCGGGCATTGATGATGTCGCCCACCGGGGCCGGTTCCATACCCATTTTCTCAAAGTATGGCGGGTGCTTGACATACGTGCTGTCGCCCTGCCAGGCGAAACGGTTGCCGGTGGGCACGGCCAGGCTTTGCCAGTGAGTGTCACCCGCAAAAACTTCGCCGTATTCTTTCTGGAACATTTTGGTCTGAACTGACTTGGCCACGGTCTCGGCAATCTCGGCCTGGGTCGGCCAGATATCCTTCAAATAGACAGGTGAACCGTCTGAACCGGTTCCGATCGGGTCGGTGGTCAGGTTAATATTAACCGTGCCGGCCAGTGCGTAAGCCACAACCAGTGGAGGGCTTGCGAGATAATTGGCACGGACATCGGCATGCACGCGGCCTTCAAAGTTTCGGTTGCCCGAGAGCACTGCCGCCACGACAAGGTCGTCGGTCTGAATGGTCTTCGAGATTTCATCGGCCAGGGGGCCCGAGTTGCCAATGCAGGTGGTGCAGCCATAGCCAACGACCTGAAAACCAAGGGCGTCAAGGGCATTCTGCACGTCGGCTTCGGCCAGATAGTCAGTGACAACCTTGGAACCGGGGGCGAGGCTTGTCTTGACCCAGGGTTTGCTTTTAAGTCCTTTAGCCTCAGCCTTTTTGGCAACCAGACCGGCCGCAAGCATCACCGATGGGTTTGATGTATTGGTGCAGCTTGTGATGGCGGCGATAACGACGTCGCCCGCTTTCACGTTGTCTGCACCGGAAGTGCTTGCCGGGGCGGGCTTTATCTTGCGGTAGTCAGCCAGGGCCGACTGGTAGCTCTTTTGCACATCGCCAAGAACGACGCGATCCTGGGGCCGCTTGGGGCCGGCCAGGCTTGGTTCAACGGTGGCCAGGTCAAGTTCAAGCGTGTCGGTGTAAGTGGCGTCCGGTGTGCTACTTGTGTGGAAAAGGCCCTGCTCGAGGGCATAGGCTTCAGCAAGTTTGATCTGGTCGGCCGGTCGGCCTGAAAGTTCAAGATAGCGAAGTGTTTCGGCATCAATCGGGAAGATGCCGCAGGTGGCGCCATATTCGGGTGCCATGTTGGCGATTGTGGCACGGTCGGCCAGCGGGAGTTCGGCAAGACCTGCGCCGAAGAATTCGACAAATTTGCCGACAACACCCTTCTTACGAAGCATTTGCGTGATGGTCAGCACAAGGTCGGTCGCGGTCACGCCTTCACGCAATTTGCCGTGAAGTTTGAAGCCGACAACCTGTGGCAGCAGCATGGCCACTGGCTGGCCCAGCATGGCGGCTTCAGCCTCGATACCGCCCACGCCCCAGCCCAGCACACCCAGGCCGTTGATCATGGTGGTGTGGCTGTCGGTGCCGACCAAGGTGTCAGGGTAGGCCAGCGGGCCACCTTCGGCCTTATCGTTCACAAAGACAACTCGGGCAAGGTATTCCAGATTGACTTGGTGGACGATGCCGGTCTCGGGCGGAACGACGCGGAAGTTTTCAAGCGCGTTCTGGCCCCAGCGAAGAAATACATAGCGTTCTTTATTACGCTGATATTCCAGCTCGGTATTGGTGGCGAAGGCGATGCTTGAGCCGGCGGCATCAACCTGCACAGAGTGGTCGATAACCAGTTCAACGGGCTGAAGCGGGTTGATTTTGCCGGGGTCGCCGCCCATGGTGGCCATGGCGTCGCGCATGGCGGCCAGGTCAACCACGGCAGGCACTCCGGTGAAGTCCTGCAGAAGCACGCGGGCGGGGGTGAAGCTGATTTCGTCGGTCGGTTCGGCGGCGGCGTTCCAGTTGCCGACAGACTTGACGGTCTCGGCCGTGACAGAGACTCCATCTTCTGTGCGCAGAACATTTTCCAGCAGAATTTTGATGGAAAATGGCAGGCGACTCAGGTTCACGCCGTGGCTTTCAAGAGCCGAGAGGCGAAAGATGCCGTAAGTCTTGCCATCAACGGAAAATGAACCGTATGCGCCGAACGAATTCTTCATGGGAATTGGAGACCTGCTTGACCGATGAAACAGTGGTCGAATGCAAAAAATCACTGATTTGCATGTATCACATCAGCTATATGTTGCGGAAAATGTTGATCAATCGCAATAGGAAAATCTGTCTGAAAAAGAAGATTGGGGCATGGCCAGTTAATGTAGCCTGCCTGCACCTCGTCAGTGCCACAGCATTGAGAGCTGATGGTTATGCAAATAATTAAGAAATCTGTGCTTACGACGATTGGGCGGCTTTTAGACCCAAAGCCGAGTGCCGGGGCCGGGGGCCTGCCAGTTGTTGCACATGGCACAGATGGCGAGGTCTCCACCGCGTTTCTGCATGTGCTTGCGGCGGGCTTCGGTCAGGGCATCACCGGTCCAGATTTCGTTAAGCGACTGGAAGGTGAAGTCGCCCACAATGTGCGATTCGTTCCAGTCTTCGCAGCAGAGCACCGCCTTGCCATCGGCCCAGATGTTGAGGTCGCGAAACGGCAGAACGCACTGCGAGGACTTCATCTGGCCCGGTTTTTCGCCGGTTTCTGAATAAGTGACACTGGCCAGACGGCTTGAGAAGCCACCCATGCCGACATAATCAGCCACGCCCGACCATCGCTCAAAGAAGAGGTCTTTTTCAGCGATTGTCTGCGGCATGGCGATCATTCCCACCCGAATTTTGGGGTAAGTTAAACCCATGGCATTGCGAATGTTAATCAATTGCCGGACATTGGCCTCGACCTGTTCAAATTTCAGGTTAACGCGGATTGATTCAGCCGTTTTTGCCGTGGCCCCGTCGATAGTCACGTTGACGGTGTGAACTCTATGTTTGATAAAGAGATGCGCTTTCTCAAGGTCAAGCCGGTGGCCGTTCGTATTGACAATCAGTTTGAACGGGTGGGTGCGAGAACTGATATAGTCGAAATATTCTGACAGTGTATCGACCGGCAGCGTGCAGATTTCACCATAGCCATTGGGGCAGAGGAACGGCACGCCGGCCTGGGCAGATTCATTCACAATTTTTCGGAAAAGCGGGAATGGCATGACCCGCTTGGGGCGATGCATCTCAAGCCTGGGGCAGTGGATACAGCGGGCGTCGCAGGCGGCGGTAATTTCAAAATTGAGAACCTGCGGGCGACGTGGCCAGTGGCGTGATTCCAGAAAATCCTTGGTGGCCTGACGGAGCGTTGCCGGAATTGGAAGTGTTGTCGCCATAGTGGTTTACTCTGAACAAGCCTGCAGCCTGTCCGGGGAGAATGTTGCTGGTGTGTCATGCCAAAAAAGACCTGCCAGTGATTTAGTTCAAATTGAGAAGGGATGGTAAAAAACCTTCGAAGATTTACACGCCAATTCACCTAAAATATTTTTGAATCAAAGGTTAAGTGGTGTATTACGGGTTCTGCCGGTGAAAATTGATTTGGCAGAATTCTGGTGGTTATAGAACGTGGTTGGGTGATGAATTAAACTGGGTTGATTCGCGAAGTGGCGATTGATTGAGCGACAGGGGGGCGACTTGCGGTGACGATTCGAATTGCAGGTATGGACGACGTTTACCGTGCCCGCGAGGTGATTCGCGGGCACATTTCGCCTGCGCCCCTGGTGCGGTCATATGCACTGGAAAAGCGGCTTGGCCTGACCAGCGGAAGACGAGTCTGGATCAAGGATTACGGCTGGACACCCGTGGGTTCATACAAGCTGATGGGCGCCCTGAACTGGACACACAACCACGCGACCGAGATTGGCGAGAGGCCGATTGCCGCGCATTCTTCAGGCAACTTTGCATCTGGAATCTCTTTTGCCGGCAGTCGTTACGGCAAGCGGGTGATTATTGTGATGCCTGAATCGGCCCCCAAAGTGAAATTTGATTTGACGCGATCGTTCGGGGCCGAGATTCGCACGTATGACATTGCGACCGACCACCTGACGGGCATTCGCGACAAGCTGACGCAGCAGATTGCCGAGACCGAAAATGCTGTACAGGCCTCGCCTTACGATGACCCATTCGTGATTGCTGGCAATGCGGTGGGCGGTCTTGAAATTGCCGAGGAACTTCAGCGGCAGGGTCGTTCAGTCTCGCATTTTTTCTGTCAGGTGAGCGGCGGAGGGCTGATGGCGGGGCACGCCCTGGCGATGGGCGAGCTTTGCCCAGAGGCGAAGATTATTGGGGTGGAACCGGCCGGGGCCGACGATTTCAGGCAGTCGCTGGCCGAGGGGAAACGGGTGCGGGTTGAGAAGCCGCAAAGCATTTGCGACGGGCTTCTTTCGTATGATGTGGGGGCCCACAACTGGCCACTTTTGCAGAAATATGTTTCTCGGTCGGTCTCGGTGACAGATCCTGACACGCAGCGTGCCATGCAGTGGATTTATCGGATGCATGGCCTTCGCACCGAGCCATCGGGGGCCATTGCCACGGCGGCGGCGATGGCAGAAGCGGGGAATTTTGAAGGCGATGGCGATGTGGTGATTGTGCTGAGCGGCCGAAACGCTGACGAATCATCATTTTTGAAGTGGATTGGCGAAGTTGAGGCGGGCTGCGGCGGTGAATTGCCAGCGGTACCAGTTTGATCAAATCGGCCCCGGGTCTGTATGATCAGTGTCCATTGCCTAAAATGCAATCTGGCGGAATGTTGGATGCCAAAACAACTGAATGACCAACAAGAGAAGACCCGACCGCGATGCTTAAGCTGGAAACCTTTCCGAATCAGTTCCCCGACCGTGATTACGAAGTGGAACACACCTGCCCCGAGTTCACGGCCGTGTGCCCCAAGACGGGCCAGCCGGACTTTGCGACGATTGTCGTTTACTATATTCCTGATCAGCAGGTGATTGAGCTGAAAAGCCTGAAATATTATCTCTTCAGCTTTCGCGACCGGGGGATTTTCTACGAGCATTCGATCAACACGATTTTGAACGATCTTGTGGCCGCCTGCAGCCCCCGCAAGATGGTAGTGACCGGCCATTTCAACGCCAGGGGCGGAATCACCTCAAAAATCACCGCCACATTTTCAGCCGGCAACCGCTGAGCAACCAGAGCAGAGGCCGGGCATGTCGCACGCCGATTCGCAAAGCCTGGCCGCTGCTGACAAGGCCCACTGCTGGCATCCTTTTACGCCTATCGCTGATTGGGAAGCCGGCGAGGCGCTGGTGATCGAGCGGGGCGAGGGCGTTTATCTTTTTGATATTCAGGGCCGACGCTATTTTGACGGCACTTCAAGCCTGTGGTGTGCGGCGCTGGGGCACAGGCACCCAGGGCTTGATGCAGCCCTTTCAGCACAGATCAGCCAACTGGCGCACAGCACCTTTTTGGGGATGACTCATCCGGCCGCTATCCGGCTGGCCCAAAGGCTGGCCAGTAAGGCTCCGGCTGGCCTGCGACGGGTGTTTTATTCAGACAATGGTGCAACGGCTGTTGAAATTGCCCTGAAAATGGCATTTCAGTATCATCGGCAGAAAGAGCGGCCCGAGCCGGGGCGAACACGATTTCTGGCGATTGAAAACGCTTATCATGGCGACACGCTGGGCGATGTTTCGGTGGGCGGGGTTGACCGGTTTCATGCCATGTTTCGGCCCCTTTTGTTTGAAACGGTGCGGGCCCCTTCGCCTTATTGCTATCGCTGCCCATTGAAATTGCAATTTCCCGGCTGTGGCCTGGCGTGCCTTGATGAAGCCAAAAAGCTGATTGACACGCATGCCGACACGCTGGTGGCGGTGGTGGCCGAGCCTGTGGTGCAGGGTGCGGCGGGCATGATTGCCCAGCCGCCGGGCTGGCTGGGCGGGCTGGCGCGGCATTGTCGTGAGCTGGGCGTGCTGCTGATTCTGGACGAAGTGGCTGTCGGCTTTGGCCGCACCGGGACACTTTTCGCGTGTGAGCAGGAAGGCGTTTCGCCCGATTTTCTCTGCATGGCAAAGGGGCTGACGGGCGGATATCTGCCGCTGGCGGCAACACTGACAACGGATGCTATTTACAGCGCCTTTCGCGGCGATGCCGTTGACCCCAAGACGTTTTATCATGGCCATACGTTTACGGGTAATCCGCTGGGTGCATCGGTGGCGTTGGCGGTGCTTGACGCCTTTGAGCAGGATGGCGTGCTGGAAAATGTGGTTCGGCAGTCGCGAAGAGTGGCCGAAAGGTTGCAGGCCGCGCTTGCCCCACGGCGATTTGTGGGCGAGATCAGGCAGCGTGGGCTGATGTGCGGCATTGAACTGGTGAAGGATCAATTGAGCCGAGAGCCATTGGATTATCGCCTGAAGGCAGCCTGGCAGGTTGTTCAAGAGGCACGCCGCCGGGGCCTGCTGGTGCGGCCGCTGGGCGATACGGTGACTTTTTTGCCGCCGCTTGTGAGTAACGACGAAGAAATTGATGCCATGCTTGATATTCTTATTCATTCATATGAGCATGTCGAACAGGAATTGACCAGAACACTGGCAAGTGGGGCTGAATGATGCTGCCGGGCCTTTTTGTGACTGGCACTGATACAAATGTCGGGAAGTCGTGGGTTACGGCGGCGATTGTCGATTGCCTGCGGCGAAGTGGCCACAGGCCGGGTGTGATCAAGCCGGTGGCGACTGGTCTGACGGATATGTTTGACGAAGAGACCGACGCCGTGACACTGCTGCGGCATGGCGGCTGGGTGGTTGATGAGAAGATACTTCGGCTGGCGTGCCCACTCACGTTTGAAGCGGCGGCAGCACCCACGGTGGCGGCCCGGGCCGAGGGGCGGCGGCTTGAATGGCCCGAAGTGCTTGCAGGCGTGAAGGCTTCTCTGGCGGGCTGGGCGGAAGCGGGTGCAGATTTGATTCTTGTGGAAGGGGTTGGCGGGCTTGAGTGCCCGCTGGCCGAGGGTGGCAAGACCGTGGCCGACCTGCTGGAACTGCTTGATTTTCCGGCATTGGTGGTAGCCCGGCGGGGGCTTGGCACGCTGAGCCACACGATTTCAGTAGTGAAACGGCTGCAGCGGGGCACTGCACGAGTGGCCGGGGTCGTTCTGAATCAGGTGCCGGCAGATTCAACCGATGGAATTCCGGAATCAACGGCGGCGATTGAGTTATCAGGCCGGATTGCCCCTGTGGGTGTCTTACACGATGGGAAGGCGGCGAAAAATCCTACAGAACTGGCCAGGCAAATCGAGCACCTGGGCTGGCAGACAAGGCTTGGATTGCCAAGGTGGTAACCCGTTGAATTGTGGCGGGCGGGAAGGGGCATTGCCCATGGACCGGCCGGGAAACAAAAAGAGCAGCCGGGATGGCTGCTCTTTGATGGATCAGGTCCAAAGTTGAATTTGACAAATCAGAAGCCGGGCCGTGGCGGTGTCGGCACGGGTGGTGTGGGTGCAGGCGCAGCCGGCACAGCAGAAGGAGCCGCTGGCACAGCAGACTTCATGTCGTCTGCCGCAACGTCCTTCGGCTTTTTGATGGTGACGGGTTCAGGGGCTTCCTGAATTTCGGTCACACCGGGCGGAATCGGAGCACCGCCGGGAATGACCGGCGCTGTGGGTGTGAATACAGGCTCGCCCATATAAGCCGAATTGTGGCCATATTTCGCGTTGCCACGCATCAGAAGCGAGCCGCCCTGGCAGTCGGGGCCATAGCATGGCTGCGGAAAGTTGTCGGCCCCGTCGAACATCACGCAGCCCACATTGGCCAGCGACGTGCTGACGATCATTCCCAATAGAAGACGACGTAAATTCATGGCGACGAGCATCCTTTCTCGACTTTCGTTGGTCAGTTCGACCCAGTGTCCGGCCATCCTGCCGGAGATTATTCATTTTGATTCATCGTCGAAACCGAATTCCATTCGATAGCCGATCGACACATTGAAAATTCACTCAACCATGAAAATTCTTCTAATTGGCATAATCGATACAGCTTGCCTTTTGTAGCTATTTTTTGAATTGAATAGAAAATATAGAACTCTTTTGAAAAAAGTGCCGGAAAAAGTTCTCTTTTTTCAACCGAATTTATAGGTTACCTGTGGAGACCACCCGGGCTGCGACCTGAGAGGGCGTGGTTATGGAACGGGTCTGGTTCTGGCCCGGGTCTCCATGGGTTGTGTTGAAATAAGGAATGCACTTGCCTCAAAAGGAGTTGAGATCGATGAGGAGCAGGGTGAGCCATGAGACCAGCCAACAACGAACAACCGGAAATGTCGCCCAGAAATGGCTCGTCGGGGTGGTCGGCGATATCGCCTTACCTGAATGAAATTCAGAAGATACCGCTGCTTTCGAGCCGTGAAGAGAAGCAGCTTGCCCGCCAGGTGGCTGTGGGCGATGCCGAGGCCCGAGACCTGCTGATCCGCTCAAACCTGCGGCTTGTGGTGAACACCGCGCGGCATTTTGTAGGCCGGGGCCTGAGCGTGGAAGACCTGATTGAAGAAGGCAACCTGGGGCTGATGCGGGCGGTTGAGAGCTATGACCCCGAGGCTGCGACAAGATTCAGCACTTATGCCGTTTACTGGATTCGGCAGTCGATGCGGCGAGCGGTGATCAATCAGGGCAAGAGCCTGCGATTCCCGGCCTATCTTGTCAATTTGATGACCAAATGGAACAGAGCGGCGCGTGTGCTGGAAGAGAAGCTGGGCCGCCAGCCGACTGACGATGAAGTCGCCAGCCTGATGCAACTGACCAAGCGCAAACGTGATGTGGTGGTGTGGGCCCTGAATGTGCTGCGGGCACTGCCTTCAAAACAGAATAACCCGCTTGATGAAGACATGAACATGGATGACATGATCATGGATCAGCGGTTTGCAGGTGTGGATGAACTGGTGCATCGCAAAGACTGCCTTGAGCGTATCTTCCAGAGCATTCACCTGTTAGACGATCAGGAAGCCGAAATTCTGCGTATGCGATTCGGGCTTGAGGGCGGCGAATCCATGGGCATTGTTGATACGGCCCGAAGGCTTTGCATCACTCGCGACCGGGCCCGTTATCTTGAAAAAAAGGCACTTGAGCGACTTCGCACACTCAGCCGCGGCGGCTGGGTTTGAGCTAACTTCACGCTGTATTTAGCGGTGCTATGGTGTTTTGCTGGCCTGGCCAGATTCAACTGGCTGCACTTGCGGGTATTGTTTCTCAACCAAGTTTCTCAATTACATAATCAAAAAAGGGTGCCCCGGTTTACATTGCCGCGGCACCCTTGCTTTGTTTATGTCGGGATTCTGTCAGACGCCATTTT
>JBJTRR010000605.1:0-2693 GCA_046076185.1 bacterium
GTCAACAAACTAAGCAAATATGCAGTAGGGACTTATCGTGGCAGATTCGCCAAATATGCGGTGATCTGCGAACAAGTCAATGCGCTTGAGCCCGAATACTCGAAGTTCACCGACAAAACGCTGCTGGAAAAGAGCACCCAGCTCAAAATGCGGGCGAGGCAAGGCGACAACATCAACAAGTTCGTTGTAGAAGCCTTTGCCCTGGTGCGTGAAGCATCAAAACGGGTGCTGGGCATGCGTCATTTCGACGTGCAGATTCTGGGCGGGGCGGCAATCCATTTTAAGAACATTGCCGAGATGGAAACCGGTGAAGGCAAAACACTTGTGGCCACCTTGCCGACTTTTCTCAATGCTTTGCACGGCAAAGGCGTGCATGTGATCACGGTGAACGACTATCTGGCCAAGCGAGACGCCGATGAAATGTCGCATGTCTATAAAATGCTTGGCCTTACGACAGGCTGTATTTTAACGGACATGTCTGATGGCGACCGGCGTTCCAACTATCTTTGCGATATCACTTACGGGACTTCCAAAGAATTTGGCTTTGACTATCTGCGCGACGAGCTGAAAAAGCTGAACAACGGTGGCGAACTTTTTCGTAAAACCTTTGAGCAGGCCTTCCTGGGCAAGGACATGGCGGAAACGTCGCAGCTTGTGCAGCGTGGCCATTTTTGTGCGATTGTGGACGAAGCCGATAGCGTGCTGATTGACGAAGCCCGAACACCGCTGATTATCGGTGTAGAATCGAACCCTGACTTCGACGAATCGGCCGCCTATTTCGGTGCCGATGAAATCGCTCAGACTTTGACCCGAGACAAACACTTTAAGTGGAAGCTAGAAGAGAAGAAGGCCGAGCTGACCGGCCTGGGTCGGCGAGCCGTGCAAATGCGAGCCAATCATTCGGCATTCAAAACGATAACTGTTGATACACTTTACGATTACGTGGAACGTGCGCTGAAAGCCAATATCGGTTTTCTGCGAGATCGAGACTATGTGGTGATGGACGGCGAAGTGGTGATTGTTGATGAAGGCACGGGTCGTGTTATGCCCGGCCGGCAATGGCAGGACGGCCTGCATTCGGCGGTTCAGGCCAAGGAAAAGCTGGAATTCAAGGGCGATACCTACAGTGCGGCCAGAGTGACCGTGCAGGACTTTTTCAAAAAGTATAAAAAGCTTTGCGGCATGACAGGAACGGCATGGCAGGATGCGCGAGAGTTGCGACGCACATATAAAATCGGCGTCTTCCGCGTTCCAACCAATAAGCCAAGCAAACGAGTCTGGGCACCCGATCGCGTTTTTTCAACTGAGCTTGAGAAATTTGAGGCCGTTGCCGACCGCATCGTCGAAATCAATCGCCAGGGTGGCCCTGTGCTTGTCGGTACACGTTCGATCGCCAAGTCGGAACTTCTCAGTAAACTATTACGAGACAGAAACATAGACCACCAGGTGCTGAATGCAAAAAACCATGCCATTGAGGCCCAGATTGTGGCCAAGGCCGGACACAAGGGCAAGGTAACCGTAGCCACAAACATGGCCGGTCGTGGAACAGATATTAAGCTGGGCGGAGGCGTGCCCGACGTCGGCGGGTTGCATGTGATTGGCACCGAAAGACATGAATCGCGACGCATTGACCGCCAGCTTGCCGGCCGATGCGCCCGCCAGGGCGACCCTGGTTATGCACAGTTTTTCATTTGCCTGGAAGATGAGATTCTGGATGCGTTTACAGAGAAAAAGGCTGACAAGATTCGCGACCGTTATGAAAATTACGGTGAAATCACCTCAGCCAAGTTTCGTAACCTCATGGTGCGTGCCCAGCAAAAGAAAGAGCGACAACACTTTAAGGATAGAGCCCTTCTGATGCACTATGAAAAACAAAGGGCCGAGATGCGCAAGAACATGGGCCTGAACCCGGTGCTGGGTTGATGAATGAATCAACAAATCATTACAAGCAAATAACATAGAGAGAATCAGGAACGGGCTGCTGGACGCCTGAACAGAATATAATTGTACTGAATTCAGGCAAACGGAAAAAACGATGAGTGACCAGCCCATTCTTGTCAGCAGTGATACCCAAAGGTCGAACCGCATTCCGCCCGGGCAATTTCTCACTCAGAAATGGCCAGTGCTGCACGCCGGCAGTGTGCCTAGGATCGACCTGCAGAAGTGGCAACTGCAGCTTTTCGGGCTGGTTGAAAAAGCCGTTGCCCTGAATTGGTCAGAACTTCAGGCCCAGCCTTATGTTAAGATCTTTGCCGACATGCACTGCGTGACACGCTGGAGCATGCTTGACAACACTTGGGAAGGTGTATCGACCCGGCACTTGGCGAGTCTGGCAGGAATCAAGCCTGAGGCCAGGTATGTCATAGCTCATGGGGCGCATGGGTTTACGACCAACATGCCGTTGGCTGACTTTCTTGATGAAGATTGTTTAGTGGCGTGGTCGCGAAATGGCGAGGCCCTTGACCCCGACCATGGCTGGCCCTTGCGGCTGGTGATCCCGAAACTTTATGCCTGGAAATCAGCGAAATGGCTGTTGGGCCTCGAATTCTCGGCCACTGACGAGCGAGGTTTCTGGGAGCAGAACGGTTATCATAATCATGGCGACCCTTGGACAGAGGAGCGGTTCTGGGATTAACGATTGTAGATTGTAATTAACAAATGCAATTGAACAGGATGATGAGAATCAATCGCAT
>JBJTRR010000606.1:0-5481 GCA_046076185.1 bacterium
CCCCTGCGACGGCCGCACCCAAGGCACCAGTGGCATGATGGACAGCCTGCCGTATCGTAATGATGCTGCGATTGTATTTCGCCGGCTCATTCGTTCACTGCCGCGCCGCAAGGGCGTGCTGGGCGTGGCAACATGCGATAAAGGACTGCCGGCCATGATGATGGCCCTGGCTGGCACGCACCACCTGCCGGGCGTGATTCTGCCTGGTGGAGTGACCCTGCCGCCCACAGTGGGTGAGGATGCAGGCAAAATTCAATCGATTGGTGCCCGATACACCCATGGTGAAATTACACTTGATGAAGCGGCTGAAATGGGCTGTCGGGCCTGTGCCAGCCCGGGTGGCGGATGCCAGTTTCTGGGCACAGCGGCGACAAGTCAGGTGGTGGCCGAGGCATTGGGCATCACCATTCCTCATGCCGCACTTTGCCCAAGCGGCCAGCCGATCTGGCTTGATATGGCCAGACGGTCGGCTGAGGCACTTGTCAAACTTGCCAGTGCCGGCCTGAAAATGACGGATGTACTCACAAATAAAGCCCTTGAGAATGCCATGACGGTGCATGCGGCTTTTGGCGGTTCAACCAACCTGCTGCTGCATATTCCGGCCATTGCCCACGCTGCCGGGCTGGCCAGGCCAAGGGTGGAAGACTGGGCACGCATCAATCGCCGGGTGCCCAGGCTGGTCAGCGTTCTGCCTAATGGCCCATGGTATCACCCCACGGTAAGAGCTTATCTGGCCGGTGGCGTGCCTGAAGTGATGCTCCATCTTCGCAACCTTGGGCTGCTCCATCTTGATGCAATTACGGTGACTGGCCAGAACCTTGGGCAACTGATGGCAGATTGGGAAAAATCTGACAGGCGACGAATACTGAGAGAACAATTAATAAAGAACGATGGGGTTGATCCTGACCAGGTGATATTAAATGCAGAGGCCGCGAAAGAAGCGGGTCTGACAAGTACAGTATGTTTTCCCAGCGGGAATCTGGCTCCGGAAGGTTCGGTGATCAAATCAACGGCAATTGATGCAACGATTGTTGATGCGGATGGTGTTTATCGAAAGACTGGCCCAGCCCGTGTTTTTACCAGGGAACGTGATGCCATTGCGGCAATCAAGGGGATTTCGGATCATCCCATCAAGCCGGGTGATATTATTGTACTGATCGGCCGTGGCCCGATTGGTGCGGGTATGGAAGAAATCTATCAGATAACTTCGGCCCTGAAACACCTGAGTTGGGGCAAGGAAGTGGCGGTGATTACCGACGCCCGGTTTTCCGGTGTTTCTACCGGTGCCTGCATTGGCCATGTTGGGCCTGAGGCATTGGCTGGCGGGCCTGTGGCAAAAGTCAGAGATGGCGATATCATTCAAATTGAGATTGATCGAAATGCACTTTCAGGCCGTATGAATCTGATCGGTTCGCCGGCAAGTGCAGAAAGGTCGATTTCAATTGGTGATGAACTTATTGCATCGCGGCCGGCACACACGGAATTAAGTGCCGACCCTGAAATTCATGATGATACGCGGCTCTGGGCTGCATTGCAGGCGGCCAGTGGCGGAACCTGGGGCGGTTGCGTATTTGATGTGGACACGATTATCAGAAAACTGGGCGGAAATTGAATCAGGACGTATTTAAGACGGTGATTTACCCGAATTAAAATTCGGGACGATCCTCATAAAAACCGCCTTCAGCCTGACCCGGAGTGAAAATGACCTTGGGCGAAATGCCATCAAGACGAAGGCGAAGTGTCAGGTAAATAGCGCCTGCAAATGCAAATTCAAATGCGATTGGCCAGCATGAAGCCAAGCTTGCAATGAAGGAAAGCCAGCTGAGTGCAGGGTCTGACGATACGACGGGTAAATTCCATGGGTCAGGCAGAGTCGTGCTGAAAGGTTGTAATTTGGATTTGAAGAGCGAATTTCCCGAGAGTAAAATGCAACTGACAA
Organism: bacterium; assembly: GCA_046076185.1. Classification (GTDB taxonomy): domain Bacteria; phylum Planctomycetota; class Planctomycetia; order Isosphaerales; family Isosphaeraceae; genus QWQI01. Next base: position 1,940 of record JBJTRR010000606.1, read on the forward strand.
GCCATGTCATTTTATTGACAATCAGCCAGGTTATGGCCTGAACAATCACGCCGATTTTGAATGTCGACAGCCAGCTTACGGGTGCCTGAAAAAGGTAAGACTGAGACCGGCTGAGTGAGTCAAAGGAATCATCGGCTTCTGTCATTGCTGCGCCGAGAATCATTGGCCAGCCAAGTGCAAGACCCACTGTAGAAATGGCAATAAAGATCGAAAGAATGATTGAAACAGGCACAAAAAACCAGCCGAGAAACTGACCAGCAAAGGGTGTGGTTTGTAAAAATCCCAAAAATAGAATTGCAAGAAAAAGGATGGTATTTGTTAATACAATTGTGAGGATTGGGCCCCAGATAGCGTTTTTATGATTCCATGCAAAGTTTATCGATGACGTAACGCCCGGAATTGGGCGGTTGGCCATACGGGCCACGGCAATCCGACAAATACTTCCGCCGATCAGTCCCCAAAGTAAAATTGTAAAACATATACCAATGACTGCCATAAGAAATTCAATAGAACTACTGGCTTCCATAAGTTTGAACAAAGGGGCGACAAGCCCTAGAGGGCCAAGCCAGGCTTTTTCAGCGAAGTCGTGCATGAATTCGGGCAAAATATCCCAGCTTTGTTGTGTCCAGGCTTTTGCTGTCACATGCCGATTGATATCAAGTGATTTCATCACAGGCCGGTCAATTGCAATTCCAAGTGCCAGAAGCAGCCAGACGCGTGGCATCAGTGAGGCTCTTACTGCGGCAAGACTCAGGCCGATTGCTGTGTGGCTCAGCCGGTGATAAATCAATTCTTCTGGCATTGCAATTTGACCCTGTGAAATTGGAATCAGCCTGGAACCTGGCAAGCCAGTATTTCAGCTAAACCTGTGCCTGAATTACTGATATCAACGGCGCCAATACTTGCTGGCAAAAGCAGCGTTGTGCCTGTTTTGCAAATGAGTGACCCAGCTGATCGGGACTTTATTTCAATCTGACCATTCATCACAATGACAATTGAAAATTTCTGATGTTCTTCATTGCCAACTGATATTTTGTTTTCGAATCGCCATCTGGTGATTTCAAAATAATCACAATTGGTCAGAAGTTCATGTGAAATTTCATTGTTTTGATGATGATTCAGCTGGATTGGTGTGGTTGGGCCTACTGGCCCGCGGTTGAAATCAGTAGCCAGCATGGATTCATTGAAATGCAATTGACGGGGTTTCCCATCGGGGCCGAGTCGGCCCCAGTCATCCACACGAAAAGTCGCATCTGACATCTGCTGAATCTCGGCCAAAACAACACCAGAGCCTATTGCATGCACTGTGCCGGCAGGAATCATAATGCAATCGCCAGGCTTCGGTTCAAACCAATGAACGAGATCAGGTGTGGTGCCGCTGGTCATGGCTGCCTGAAAAGCTTCGCGGGTAACGCCCGGTTTCAGCCCTGCGTAAATTCGGCTGCCGGGGTCGGCATGAATCACAACCCACGCTTCGTTCTTACCGTTATCGTTGACCAGTTTTCTGGCGAGATCATCGTCTGGATGCACCTGGATCGATAAATCTTTCTGGGCATCCAGAAATTTAATCAGCAGCGGAAACTGGTTGTATTTTTTAGCAATGGCCGGGCCGAGAATTTCGTCCGGAAAATCTTGCACCAGTTCGGGTAATGAGATATTTACCAATTCAGGGGGCCAGATTGCGGTGGATCGGCCGTTGGGGTGGTCGGCCAGTTCCCAGCTTTCGGCGTAGTCTGTTTCCGGGCCAAGTTGTTTGCCTAGAAGGGTCTGCAGACGCCGCCCACCCCACAGAATGCGCTTCAGGATTGGTTCAAAAAGAATCGGTGAATTTATGGGGCTGGTCGTCATGACAATTACTGCCGGATTCCGTTTCGCTGATGTCAATTCAAGATTATCTTAACAGTGATCAATGTTTACGCCAACTGAACACTGCCAATGGCCTGCGCTTCGTTCGGCATGCTCGATAAGGTTGTCAAGCCGTTAAGTGAAGCGCATAATATATTTGGAGAAAACAGTATGTGAATCATGCCAGGCATGTTAGGTGGAGAGCGTGTCGTGAAATCAATCGTTTCGAAAATCATGCTGTGTCTGGTCATCTTTTTGTCGGGCCAAAGTCTTTTTGCCTGCCCGAACTGTAAAGACGGAATTGCGCATTACGATGCCACATATGGACGGGCAGGCTACTCGGCCAATGGCTTGCAGAAAGGTTTTAACTATAGTGTAATTTTAATGTTAGGTGTTCCCCTGAGTATGGTTGGAACAGGTGGTTATTTCCTGCGGAAGCTGGCCAGAGAAGGTCGGCTGCCGGAATTTTAATCGAAAAGACTGAACTGGCCGCATGTAACGGATTGATCAAAAATGCTTGAAATATCGGCGGCCAGTCAGTTAGTGAATGACCAAGCAAATGGCTTTGAACTGATTTTTCTGGGCTGTGGCACTTCAACGGGTGTGCCAATGATTGGTTGCGACTGTGAGGTCTGCCATTCGCCTGACCCTCGGAACCAGCGCACCCGGCCAAGTGTTGTTGTTCGCACTCCACGCGGAAATATACTTTTTGATACTTCGCCCGAGATGCGGCTGCAGATTTTGCGTGAGAAGCCGGGCCCCGTGCATGCTATTGTGTACACGCATGGTCATGCCGACCATTTGTTTGGGCTTGATGACTCGCGGCTTTTCGCCCGCCAGCTCGATGGCCACCCTGTACCGATTTATTGCGAGGCCGATGTTGAGGCTTTGATTAGAACGGTCTTTGCATATGCTTTTGTCGAAGAAACAAAGCGATTTCCTTCCGGTGGTGTGCCCCGGCTGAAGTTTCAAACGATTGAACCTAATCAGCCCTTTGACGTTCTTGGCTATGAAATTCAGCCAATGCGACTTGATCACGGCAAATTCAGGGTGTTGGGCTTTCGACTGGGTGATCTGGCCTATTGCACTGATGTGAACCGAATTCCTGATGAAGCCTGGGCACAACTGCAGGGGCTGGATGTGCTGGTTCTTGATGCGCTGAGGTTTGACAAGCACCCGACGCACTTCAGCCTGGCTGAAGCAATTGAAGTGATTGAAAAGCTAAAGCCCAGACAAGCTTTTCTGACGCACCTTTCGCATTTTTTTGAGTATCATTCAGTCTCTGCACAGCTTCCGCCCAATGTGGCACTGGCTTACGATGGCTTGCGTGTGCAATGGGCTGGCATGACGCCAAAAATTGTGACTGAAATGGAAAACAGCCAGGTCTGACAAAATATGAACACGGAACTGAGCCGTCAGTGGCTTGATTTCTTTGAGCGGCATGCGGAATCGCTGGATGAGTCTGAAAATGCTGAGTTTCAGCAGCAGATTCGGCAGGTTGACTGGGATCAGGTCTCGCAGTTGGTGCATGAGCATGTGCTTCAAGCTGGTCAAACCGAGGCGACTTATGATTTAAGCGAAATCAAGCCGGCCGATTTCGTGCCATTGCCGGTGACTCTTTCCGAAAAAGTCGCATGGGATGTGGCGGCTCAATCAGGCAGAAAGATGCTTGGCCGGGGTGAAGTTGGCGTAGTGAT
>JBJTRR010000607.1:0-1699 GCA_046076185.1 bacterium
GCCCGTGAGCGGATTGACATACTGCAGAACAACTTGGTTTTCATGAACCAAGCCGGCCAGTTCATCAGCGGTTGAGGTGAGGAATCGCCCTTCGCCATGGGCTGAGGGCATGGCAATGCGATTGATGCCGTTCAGGAAGACAGATTTTGACGAGCTGACTTTCATTTCCACCCAGCGGGCTTCAAACTGGCGGCTGGTGTTATACGAAAGCGAGGCCGTTGGCTTCATGCCCTGGCGTGCCCCCTGCGGCAAGAGGCCGGTGGCGACCAGAACCTGAAAGCCATTGCAGATGCCAAGCACAAGATTGCCGCGATCAACAAACCGGCAAAGCGTTTCGGCCAGGTGCTGGTGAATGCGTGCCGCCCAGACGCGGCCGGCACCCAGGTCGTCGCCATACGAGAAACCACCGGGGAAGGTGAGAATCTGGAACGAGTCGAGTGCCTCCGGCGAATCCAGAAGGCGATTCAGGTGCCAGATCTCGGATGAGGCGCCGGCCATTTGCCAGGCCCTGGCGGTTTCCTGGTCGCAGTTGGTTCCGGGGGCACGAAGAACGAGAGCTTTGACGGCAGCCATTTTCTTGCTTATTCCAGATTCGTCTTGATCAGAAAGTCAGTATTGAAGGTCGCTGTAGCCATACATCTGCGAAGAATATTCGGGCTCGGCACGATAGGCAAGCTTGCGCCGGATCAGGTCGGCCTCATAGACCTGCACGACGAAGTCGGCAGCGATCTTCAGGCGAGAGCTGGTGCCCTTGGAATTTTCTTCCATCGAGCCCCGGCGGAATTCAACCACACCGACATGCTTCGACTGCCCTTTGACATAATTGATGCCGGGAATGCCGTCGGCATCGCCCGAGATCAGAATGGCCACGTCGTAAGTTGTCTGAAGGGCGACCATATCAACAGCCAGCGAGGTGTCGAGCCCCTTCTCATTCATGCTGTGGTTCAGCAGGTCAACCTTCCAGTGCCCTTCCTGACGAATTTCAACAAAGTCAGTCGCGGCCTGAACGCCATAATAAAAGCGTTTTTTTCGCTCAAGTGCCTTGCGTTTGTTTTCGTACCAGTCGCGGGTTTCAGCGAAGCAAAGGGCCCAGGCTTCGTCATCTCTTAATTTTTCAGGCATGGCGGCCACATTGGCTGCCACACGGTCAAGATAATATTCCTTGAGCCGAACATTCACTTCAAAGCGTGATCGCAGCCGGGTTTCGGCCTTGGGGTCGTTCAGATCCCATTCATCCATCTTGCCAACGACATACCAGTAAATGCGTGAATGCTGGGGTGAAGGCCACGGCGAACCTTCAGCGAAGGTGCGGCCCCAATAGCGCACACTCTCTTCAAAAAGATAGCGGTAAAACGAGCCATAGTCGTCAACCCGCAGGTTCAGATGTTTCAGGACACCGTCAAGATTCGAACCATCCACAAATGTCACAAATCGCTGCATGAGATTCACTCCGATCATTCAGAAATAAAATTTCGATATCGAAACATTCGATTTCAAAACCTCGTTCAAAAAAGCGGTTTCGTTAACATTCAGGTGCCCAGTCAAGCGGTCTTTTCCAGGTATTTTCAAGAACGTCAACGGAAACGTCAATCAACACTGAATGATCAAGTCCTTTGATCACCAGTTTTTCGGCGCCGGGTTCGCCGGGGCCAGCCAGCGTGCCAAGCCTGCCCACGGGCAGGTCGGCCCAGAGATCACC
>JBJTRR010000608.1:0-3035 GCA_046076185.1 bacterium
AGGATTTGCAACCACCAGGCGGTATTAATTTCGCGTCAGGCGATTCCATACATGTGGTGATTATTTACAACGTCGATAATAATTCCGTTACTGTTTCGCTCACTGTTACTGATACACAGCAGTTTTACTCGTTTACAACCCCGGGAATTAATCTTCTTAGGACAATCGTTTCACCAGTCGGTAAGTTAGGCTTTTTCGCATCGGCCAATAGCCGGAATTGCGTGCAGAATATCAGCGGATTCAGTTTTTCTTACGGTAGCCCGACCATTCAGGGGCAGTCGCTGGCCATGACATCAGTTGGACAGATTGGGAGAGCCAATAATCCCATACTTACGCTTGCCAGCGGTAATATTTCTGATTCGGCACCTGGTGGCGTTTATCTACTGCAAACCAACGGCAACATGTATGTGCAGAGCGTTTCAAGTTCGTCAGACGTCAGTCTGAATGCCCCGGTTGGCTCGATTGTAAGTTCAGGCTCAGGTCCTGTTCAGGCTTCATCACAGATTCGCTCGGCTGCTATTGCAAGACCTTCTCGCATAAGGGCTGGTCACCTACAACTACAATCGCTTTATTCCATCGGTAGTGCAACCATGCCATTGCCATTCCGGGCTTCGGGTGTGGCCGCTGCCACAGCGGTTAACGATGTCTGCCTGGTCTCTTCGGGATCGGTGGTTGTCGATGGCGGAATCGCGGCCGGGGGATTGATCTGTCTGGTTGGCGATGCAGCCATCAGTGTGACTTCAACCATCAAGGCGGCCGGAACGATTGGAATTGAAACCCTGCCTAACTTTTACTCCAATTCATGTGTCGTTGTTGATGCGGGTGGCTCGGTCATTTCCACAGGTAATAGAATCGCCATTCTGGGCGGCGATGGTGTCAGCCTTATGGCAGGCTCGCTGGTCGCAAGCCTTGGCAATCACGACAGAAGCCGGGTTCTGCTTGCCAGTCTTGCCAGTGAATGATTTCGCAAAAGCTAAGGATATGAGCTTTTGCGAAAGTTCATTCTATTGGATAATCCAAAGAACTTGAAATTCGATTCATTAGATTTTAAGTGTGTATAGGTTTGTGTCATTGCAATATTGAGAAATTCCGTCAGGAAGGTATTCTGTAGTATCGCCAGTCACCCCTGCTGTTCACTGAGAACAGCTTCAATCCGGCATGCTTCAATTTCAGTTCCAGAGATTCAAGTTCTTTCATGTTCTGATGTCTCATACGCAGTTCATAATCAAGCAGGTTTATTGAATTTTGTGAAAAGAATTCTTTAATTCTATCTCTCAGCGGATCGTCCTCAACCAGAATACCGGCAAAACCTTTTCTTGCCAGTTCTCTGACCATCTCTTCCGGAGGAAGTTTCAACAACTCGTCCTGCCATTTGGCAGGATCTGACATATAACCCGATTCTCGATATGCACCAAAACTCCATTTCAGTTTTTTTGATAAAAGATGCGATCGATTGTAACCTATGCCTTCGGGATAACCGGAGATTGGCAGATTAAATATCATTGAGTCAGTCGATTCGACTGATTCAATTTTTGAAATAAATTCAGTGTCCTCAAGCCAAAGTTTTCTTGACTCCTGATGTGCTGGAATCCAAATGGAAGGGCTTTGATCCCAAAGACCAAAAAGTGTGATTAAAACAATAAATACTGAAAATATACGGTGATGTTTACTGAATCTTTTTGAAAGCTGATCGTTAATTTCATCCATAAAAACAAATGCAACAAACAGCGAGAAGAAAGCCAGGAAAATGCTGAACCTGCACCAGGCTCTCACCGGGAAACCGGGAATATAGGCGAAGAGTCGATTCACTCCGTTAGTTGTTGATATGATAATACCAATGATAGTGATAGAGCCAATAGACTTTATCACCAACAATCTTCGTGAGAAATTCAGATTAAGCCAGGTGCATATTAAGATGAGTGAAAGCCCGGCGGCGCCTATCATTCCCAGTGATGTAAAGCATTTTTCACTCAGCGGATAAACAATATGATCTGATGGATGATTATAATATTGACCAAATGTTACAAATTTCCGAAGAAATAACGACCTGTGCCCGATGGAAGGTAAAAATAACCAGAACAGATCAAGAGAGCTGCCTGAGACATGATCGGCAGAGCGTTTGATTGCAGGAATATGATTGAGCCAGAGATAATATAAACTTGGGAGCAATTGTATTATGCAGCATGCTAGACTGATCGTTTCAAGAAAAACCAGATCGAAGAAATGTCCTGCTTTGCCACTTCTGAAAATCTGCCAGAACCCTACGAAGAACCATAAGACCATGGCCATCAGGAGATAATACATAGAACCCGTACCCGAAGCAATTACGGCAGAAATTATGACAATGGCTGCGCGATAATTGAAAGGGCGAAAACGAACCTGAAATAACTCGCGAATCGATCGGATTTGATGAAAAGGCTTATCAGTCTTGGAAACGCAGAAAATGTGATCGTTTTCATCTGATCTGGCGATCCATAAAGTCACTAAGCCAAGCATTGGAACCATAAAATAGGAAGATAGGAACAAATGCCCAATCGACTGGAACCAGTGATAAGGTTGAAATGCAAAAAGTAGTGAAGCCGAAACCGTGGATAATCTGGAAAGCCCCATCAATCGAAATGCAATGAATGCCGAAATTGTTGGCATGATGAATGTCAGTAGATAAAATCCATTCAGGAGATGCACATAATTTCCGGTAAATTTTTTTAGACCAGAAAGCAGCAACCATTCCCATCGGTCAACGGAATCAATTGGAAATCGGCGTGAATCGCTCAATCCCGGTGAACCAAGTCTTTGAGTACGAACCGGACTTCCAGATTCAGCAAAATTCATAAAAAATGTTTCATGAGCAATGAAATCTTTATCAAGATGATAATAGAGAGGAACCCGTTGATCTGCATTTCGCATATCAGCCAGGAGATAAAATCCGGCAGTTGCAAAAATGACAGCAATCAGCAGCAGGCAAATTTCATGAATCCATTTTGATTTAATATTCATATTGATTTCAATTATTAATTTTATCAACAGTAAACAAA
>JBJTRR010000609.1:0-2713 GCA_046076185.1 bacterium
CAAATGGCAAAAAAACGGCAGAAGTGGATGGTTCCGGCCATTTGGTTATTCCGTAAAAAACAGGTTGTGAGACAAATAAAAAAACGGGACAAAACGACATGCGTTCTGCCCCGTTGATTGATTTCAGCTTGAGATCAATAAACTTCGCCGGGGCGAACAACATGGCCGCCACCGGTTGAGCTGGTGCCGAAGCCGGCCAGATAGCGGGCGTGCCAGCCTTCAGCGGCACGAATTTCTGACATGGCTTCTTTGTTCAGGCCGAATTTATCCCACCATGGGGTGGCGCTGGCACGAACAATCTGGTCGATTTCGGCCACGCGGCCACGGCCTTCGGTGGCGGCGAATTTGGTGCGGGCAGCGGCGTCGCCCTGGGTGAAGTATTCCTTCCAGAAGGCACGACCACCCAGCACGCCCGAGCAGCCGCATTCAACAGCAAGCTCGACCTGCTTCTTGTATTGCGGGTAATCAACACCGGCCGAGAGGAGAACCCACGGGGTGACTGAGGCTTCAGTCAGGGCCTGAAGGTTGTCGCGCAGTTTGGCGTCGTCGTCGAATTCAAGGTCGCCGGGGAATTCGGCCTTGTAAACGTCGCACCAGCGAGAAAGCTGGCGAGCTGATTCAAGCACGGTGTGGGCCTTGCGGCGACGATAGGCTTCGTCGGTCTTCTTTTCGCCACCGAAGGGGAAAGCGACCGGCTCAAGTAGCATCAGAATGTCGTATTTCTGGCATTCTTCGTAGATGTGACGAACGAACTGGAGCTGGTGCTCGGCCGAGTTTGGCTCGTCAGGTTCAAACGGGGCCAGCAGCTTGACGGCATCAGCACCCATGTATTTGATTTTCTGAACCGACCAGCCTGGCTCAATTTCACCCAGGGGGGCACCGACAGAATTTTTTGGGCTGCCTGATTTTTCAACGCGAATCAGCAGGCCCTTTTCCGGGGCGATGGCACCCGAAGCAACTACTGAAAAGGCACCATAATAGCCGTCAATCAGCAGGGCGGAAGCCACGCCCGACATTTCGCGGGCCATATCGACTTTGGCTTCGGTGATTTCGGCGAAAGTCGGTTCGCGGTCGTTGCCGCTTTGCTTCAGGGCCGTGTGGGCCATCTCGATCATCGAGCTGTTTTGGTCAAGGGCGAGCATCGTCAGCGTGCCGTTGGGGTTGCTGATGCGCTGCAGACCACGGAGCTTGCCAGGTGTCAGGCCGAATGAGGTCAGGAGAGTGGCACTTTTGGTTTTGGAATCGCCGGCGGCCATTGTAAGTCGTGAACTCCAATCAGTTTTGAACAGCCAAAGGTCGACCGTTCGATCGACTGTAAGGGGTGAAACAGGGGTGCTTTATCAACGAGCAGGGCCCAAAAAATTTCGAAACCTTCTCGTCGATCATACCATAACGATTCAAGGCCTGCCTATGCAAGACGGGCCTGTGCGGAATCGTTCATTTTCGATTCATCCGTATTGTTATAACCGGCAGGCTGATAACAACCTGCCGACAGGCTGGCCCGGCCGTGGAATTCAGGCAGCTGGGCGAGTTAAAATTTTATGAATCAGAGGATGTCAGGCTTTTTTCTCTTGGTTCCAAAGTGGTAAATGCTTAAGATTTGAACGTCATAGATTCACGATGGTTTTCTGTCGTGCAACTGCAAGTGATTTGCCAATAGCCGTGACCCTGAGGCCGACATGGAACAAAAAAAGACCGAATTACTGCTTAACTATCTTGGCCAGCAGGGGTTAGATCCGAAGGTTGATGAAGAGGGCGACATTCAGTTTGAGTTTGAAGGTCAGCCACTGTTTATTCATCCTCTGGAAGAAGACCGGCAGGTTCTGAAAGTCTTTGGCTTTGCCTGGCGGGCGGAAGAAGAGCTGGGTGATGAAGACGAAATTGACCAGGAGCTGATGCTTTCGCTTCAGGTGGCGAATATCTGCACGGCGAAGCACGACGGCGTGAAGGTGATTGCCCTGCCCGAGCGAATGATTGTGGCGACATCTGAGCAGTTTTACGAGCCTTTTGAAAATTTCAAGCCAACATTTGCCCGGGTTTTGAAATCGCTGACAGAGGCCATGGAAGAGGCCTTTCAGATGATGGAAGAAGGCCTGGACGATGAAGACTATGACGACGAAGACGATTTCGACCCGGAATCGAATTGAAGTCATTGCTGTGGTGCCACTTACCAGCGTTATCCAACTGATTTCGGAATGATCAGCAAATGCAGTCGATTGGCCCGATCGCCAAAACGGTTATTTTGCTGACTCTTTCCAACTTTTTCATGACCTATGCCTGGTATGGTCATTTAAAAACGCTGAAGGATTCGCGATGGTGGGTTGCCGCTCTGGCAAGCTGGAGTGTGGCCCTGCTGGAATATCTGATTCAGGTGCCTGCCAACCGGATCGGGCACGAGCGGCTGACGCTTGGCCAGCTCAAAATTATGCAGGAAGTGATCAGCATCTCGGTTTTTATGCCGTTTGCCGTTTTTTACATGCGTGAAAACCTGAGCTGGAATTATGTTTACGCCGGGCTTTGCATGATGGCCGCCATCTGGTTTATCTTCCGGGGGTAAGCGTTTGAATTCTCGCCCGGCACTACTTGCATTAAGCCGCCGAAGCCTGTTGACAAGCCTGGCCAGCGTGGCTGGCACTGGCCAGCTGGCCCGGGCACTGGGCGAAAGCACGGCCGCTTCGGTTGTGGCGTATGTCTCGCTTGACCGCGAATTTTC
>JBJTRR010000610.1:0-2234 GCA_046076185.1 bacterium
TTTTTTTGTATGTCTCGTGCAAATTCATGATACGATCAATTTGCATAGACGGAGAATGAAACATGCCCAGAATCATCAGCGGTCTTACGCCAGACCAAACCACGCCCCGAAACAACGACCTTCTTCTGGCACTGGTTCACGAACTGCGATCAAGCCATGAATCAGGCCAGCCAGTCATTCACGAGCAGACTTTTCCCGCGACAGGAAAAATCAAGGTGACGGTGCTGTGGGATCGCTGGGAGAAAGTGCCTTTCGAAGAACGAGCCGAGATCATTCGGAAGGCTTATCTGAAAGCCGAGGTGGTTGATTCTGCCGACAAACTCGCCCTTCTGGTCGGCCTGACATTTCCCGAAGCCTATGAGGAAGGCATTCTCCCTTACCAGGTTGTGCCTCTTCTTCGAAAAGGCGATCCGGTTACGTCAGAACAATGTCTCCAGGCCATGCGCAACGAAGGGGCATCAGCATTATTTCCAGGTTTGCCGGCGGTACTGCGGTTTGCTACGGAAATCGAAGCCGAAACGGCAAGAAAACGTCTTGTCAGGCAACTTCCAGCCAGCGAACAGGTCTGGGCCATTATGATGGAAGCCGGAATTGTCATGCCCATTACGGAAAACTGAGCGACTTTTTTTGTTAAACATATTGTTCAAAAATGCCCAGATATCTGCCCGACCGATTTCAACCTGATTCTATTGCTGGTTTCCGTTCCGCCGCCCGGCAGCGATTCGCCGATGCCGAGGCTTTGCGACGTGCCGACAGAAGAAGCGGAGCGATTTATCTTTACGGTTATTCGGCGGAAATGATTTTGAAATCGGCGTTTTTTCAGTGCCAGGGCTTTTCCGAAAGCCAGCGCATCGAACTTCGTGACCTCAGATCAGCATTGCAGCGCAATGCTTCCCGGCCCAATCTGCATCATCTTGGCCTGTGGGCTGATGTACTTGTTCAATTCCGAATCTCAACACCCGGGTTTGCCTATCCCGACCCGACCTTCGGAACCTTGATCCGCAGCAAAGCCTCTGCAATTTATCAGATCTGGCGTGAAACCATTCGGTATCACAAAAATCTTGCCTACCTTCACGAGTTGAACCGGATCAGAAACGATGTGCAGTGGCTTTATGCGCATGGCCGGGATCTGTAACTCAGATTTTTCAGGCGTTTTTTCTCGCTTAAAAAGAACTCTTGAATCGAATTCTTATCAAAATTTGCCTGATCGTCATTTACGGTATAGGATAAAGTATCATTGAAGAGACATCCGTGACAGGGCAGCATCAGGGTCGGACATCATGAGCGTTTCAAATGATCTGACCATCCGGCGACTGGCGAAGGCGGAAGGATTCCTCACGCTGGGCCTGCCGCTCAAGGCCCTTGAGATTCTCTCTTCAAGGCCGAACTGGTCAAGCATGCCCTTTGAGGCCAACCTGCTGGCCGGGCTGGCTTATCGCGAACTTGGCGAATTTCTCAAGGCCATTTCACACCTTGAAAAAGCGGCGAAGCTCAAGCCGAACGATCCCGATGTGGCCCTGGCCCTGGGCTGGTGCTATAAACGCACAAACCGGCTGGCCCAGGCCATTGATTCGCTTTCAAAAGCCGTGAAGGCCCACCGCGACCTGCCGATTTTGAATTACAACCTGGCCTGCTACTGGAGCCTGGCCGGGCACGTTGCCAAAGCGGTTGAGCATTTGCAGGTGGCCATTCGCAATGCGCCTGAATACGTGCAGATGGTTGATGCCGAAACCGATTTTGACCCGATCCGCACCGACCCGGTCTTTCAGGCCCTGATTCAACTTGAATCCGGCGACAATCACCGCTCAAAAACCTCCATGAAACCACACCGCCGCAGCGAATGATTTTTAGCCTTTTTCATTTGTAGAATACGATTCATCGTGCGATCTTCCTGTTTTTTTCGTATATTACGGCTTACCATTTCGTGCCTTTAACGAGCCGAAAGCGTCAGCGCCGGCCATGAAATCGAATTTATTTGGTTTGAAAGAGCCGCGCACGTAGTAAGCGGTCGGTCTTCGGCTTTACCCTTAATTTAACCGCTTACTGCGTGCGAGGCTCCTTAAACCCTTTAAACACAAAGCCATCCGCAAGTTCCCCTCCGCGGAGTGGTGGCCGCCAAAGCGGCCGGGGTGGTGGTTTTTGCGCAATCCAACACGATTTTTCTTCTATGGCCCCCACCTAAGTCTCCCGTCCACAACCACGGCCCGGCAAAAAACCTCGCCCCCCAACACGGC
>JBJTRR010000611.1:0-1716 GCA_046076185.1 bacterium
CCATGAAGATCAGGGCCCGATTCGACCCTGAAATTCAGGCCATGGTGCAGCGGGTTCATTTGATTATCGCTGATCTGCAGGGCTTCGGGCCACTTGTTGAATCCAAACGCCCCAAGGTTGAAGCGTTCTTTCAGCAGACCACCCGCGAATATCTTGAAGCGGAACGTGATTTGAAAATAATGGAATAAAACAGGGTGCTTAAAATTAAGCACCCTGCTCGATATTATCAATTATGTTGGCCAGCGGTAATCAGCCCTGAGGGGCCTCTTCGCTGATTTCTGTCGGATAGATGTTGATGCCGACGCGGGAATCCTGATGCGACTTGAAACCTGTTCCGGCAGGAACAAGGTGGCCTAGAATGACGTTTTCCTTCAGGCCGACCAGTCGGTCGATCTTGCCGGCGATGGCCGCTTCGGTGAGAACCTTGGTGGTTTCCTGGAAGCTGGCGGCCGAGATGAACGACTCGGACTGAACCGAGGCCTTGGTGATGCCCAGAAGCTGGGTAGAACCGCTGGCCGGGCGTGGACGAGTCCATTCAGCCTTGCGTCCGGCTTCGACTTCAACCCGCTGATTTTCGTCGTCGAAAATGTCGCGGGGAACAATGTCGTCCTTGCTGAAGTGGGTGTCGCCGGCATCCTTGATCTTCACGCAGTTGGTCAGTTCGACATTCACGCGGCGAAGCTCGAACTTGTCAACAACCGAGCCCGGCAGCAGGCCCGTGTCGCCCACGCTCTCGATCTTAACCTTGCGCAGCATCTGGGCCACGATAATTTCAAGGTGCTTGTCGTCAATCGTCACCGACTGGGCACGATACACGTTCTGCACTTCACGGAGCAGGTATCGCTGCACAGCCTCTTCACCAATGATGCGAAGAATGTCGTGCGGCACCAGTGGGCCAACCACCAGCGGGTCGCCGGCCCGAACGTAGTCGCCGGTGTGCACACGCAGGTGCTTGCCGTGCGGCACCAGGTGCTCGCGCTCAATGCCCGATGGGTTTTTGACCTTGATTGTCCATTTACCACGGCGCTTTTCTTCCATCAGCTCAACGGCACCGTCGATTTCAGCCATAACGGCCGGAACCTTCGGACGACGGGCTTCGAAGAGTTCGGTCAGACGAGGCAGACCGGCCGTAATGTCCTGCGTACCGATCGCTTCACGCGGCGTACGGGCCAGAGCAGTACCCACGGTGATCTTCTGGCCGTTTTCGACCACAAGTTCAGCCTTCTCGGTGATGGTGTAGAAAACAAGGTGGTGGCCACTCTCGTCGGTGATAATCACCTGCGGGTGGAAGTTCCCCTTGTGCTCCATCACGGTGCGGCGTTCGTTGCCTGATGCGTCGGTGTCAAGCTTCAGGGTTTCGCCCACCACCAGGTCTTCAAACTTCACAATGCCATCAACTTCCGAGATAATCGGCGTGTTGTGCGGATCCCATTCGCAAAGCACCGTGCCCTTGGTGATCTTCTGGCCATCTTCAACGAAGAGGGTGGAACCGTTGGGCACGTCCAGCTTGTCAAACTCGCGGCCGCGGTCGTCCATCAGGAGGATTTCACCGTTACGGGTCAGGGCGATCTTCTTGCCGTCTTCCAGTGTCGCCACATTGATGTTGACGAACTTGACGTTGGAATCGCGCTTGGCCTTGTGCTCTTTCTCTTCCAGACCACGGCTGGCCACACCACCAACGTGAAAGGTACGCATCGTGAGCTGCGTGCCCGGCTC
>JBJTRR010000612.1:0-5709 GCA_046076185.1 bacterium
CATTCCGATCGTCGGCCTGGCTTTGTGGTCAGGTTCGCTGGCCGACCGTTATAACCGCCGGCGTATCGTCTTGATCGCACAGAGCCTGATGTTCTGCTGTGCCATGGTGTTATCGCTGGTTTCGAGCCGGCTGATAGCCATTCCTGATCAGGCTCTGGTTCGTTCTGCGAATGGGCTGATTGCAACAACAGCACGATTTCTGGGCGAAGGCGAAGTGAACTGCTCTGACACTCGTCTGCCCATTTACTTTCTGCTTCTTTTCGGCGTCGGCGTATCTCGCGTTTTGAATAACCCATCGCGATCGGCAATTGTTCCCCGGCTTGTTCCCGGCGAAGCTCTGACAAACGCCATCACATGGAATTCTTCGGCCATGCACATTGCTGCGACATTCGGGCCGGCCCTGGGTGCAGCTCTGGTGTCGCTGGCCGACCCATCGCCCTGGGAATTTGCCATTGTTTATGCTGCCGATGCTTGCTGCGCCATGGCCATGTTTCTGGCATTCCTGAGCCTGCCGGTGGCCGTTGGCGAACCTGCGAGGAAACCGGATTTAGGCGAAAGCGAAATGCGGCCCGGCTGGCTGGAAGGGGCGCGGCATGTGGTTGCCGATCATGTTTTGATCGGGTCAATCTCGCTCGACATGTTTGCTGTGCTTTTTGGCGGATGCACTGCACTATTGCCCATGTTTGCCAAGGACATACTTCATACAGACGTCGTTGGATACAGCTGGCTGCGTTCTGCACCTTCGATTGGCGCGTTTCTCATGGGCCTTTTTCTGGCCTATCGCCCGCCCAGAAGGAAAGTTGGGCAGGTTCTTATGATTTCGGTCATTCTTTTCGGTCTGGCTACTCTGGGATTCGCCCTTTCACGAAATTATGCCGTGTCGCTTTTGATGCTTGGTCTGATTGGGGCTTTTGACAACATCAGCGTGGTCATACGCAACAGCCTTGTGCAGATTCGTACGCCTGACGAACTTCGTGGCCGGGTTTCAGCGGTCAACGGAGTTTTTATCGGTACCTCTAATGAGCTTGGGGCACTGGAATCGGGGCTGACGGCGGCGATGTGGGGCCCAGTGGCAAGCGTTCTGGTGGGCGGGGTGGCAACGATTCTCGTCGTTGTGGCGATCAGCCGAATCTGGCCTGAGCTATTAAATCTCGAATCACTGGAATCATCGCCAGCCACCCATTAGGATAGAAGTCATCCACTGAAATTCAACAAATACACCATCGGGGCAAGACTCAAATGCAACTCGGATTTGTTTCGGCAATTCTGCCAGACCTGACTCTGCCTGACGTTTTGAAAACCGGCCAGAAGATTGGCTATCGCTGTGTCGAGCTGATGTGCTGGCCTGTTGGAAAGGCGGAACGGCGTTATGCAGGCGTGACACATATTGATGTGAACAACCTTTCAGGTGAATCGATCCGTGAGATCCAGCAACTGCTGGATGACCACCAGATGACGATTTCCGGGCTGGGTTACTACCCGAACCCTCTGATGGCTGACGAAGCCGAGGCATCAACCGCCGTGGCACACATTCTCAAGGTGATCGACGCTGCGGCAGCCCTTGGCCTGAATGTGATAAACACTTTTGTTGGCCGCAACCCATCCATGACAATTGACAGACAATGGGATCGCTTTCTGAACACCTGGCGGCCGATTGTGGCCCATGCCGAACAATGCGGTGTGCGTATTGGAATTGAAAACTGCCCGATGTCGTTTGGCGATGACGAATGGCCGGGCGGCAAGAATCTGGCCGTTTCACCAGCTGTCTGGCGACGCATGTATTCTGACATTCCAAGCCTGGCCTGGGGATTGAATTTCGACCCTTCGCATTTTGTATTACAAATGATGGATTATTGCGGCATTCTGCATGAATTTAAAGATCGGCTGGTGCACGTGCATGCCAAAGACGTGCGCATTGACCGGCAGAAATTAAACCAGCACGGCGTATTTTCATTTCCCAAGCTCTGGCACTCGCCGAAGCTGCCTGGCATGGGCGACGTGAACTGGGGCCAGTTTCTCGGCACACTGGCCGACACCGGTTATGACGGCCCTCTTGTGGTTGAAGTCGAAGACCGGGCATTTGAAAGAAGCCTTGAAAAACGCGTGGAATCGCTGGCTGTCAGCCACAGGTATCTCAGCCAGTTTGTCGGTGGATAAGCGTGAGCCGCCTGAAATACAATCAAAATGAAATCTGAAGCCAACATGATTAATCTCTCAATTATCATTCCTGTATTTAATGAAGAGGGGAATGTCTGTGCGCTTCATGCTGAAATTCAATCAGCAATGTCAGGCGGAAATTTAAAATACGAAATCATATTTGTGAATGATGGCTCGCGGGATAACACGGCAACAGAGTTGAAAAAGATTCATGACGCCGACCCCGGCCACGTTCGACTGATCTTTCTGAGACGGAATTTCGGCCAGACGGCCGCTTTATCGGCTGGGCTTGATCATGCCAGAGGGCGAGTTTTAATTCCGATGGATGGCGACCGGCAAAACGACCCTGCCGACATTTTACGCATGATCGAACGCCTTGATGAAGGCTTTGATGTAGTTTCAGGCTGGCGTAAAAACCGCCAGGACAGGTTTATCAATCGCAAGCTCCCATCCAAGCTTGCCAATAAGATCATATCAAGACTTTCCGGAGTGAAAATTCACGATTTTGGCTGCACCATGAAAGCCTATCGCCGGGAGGTGCTGGATGGCGTGCGGCTTTATGGCGAAATGCACCGGTTTATACCGATCTTTGCCGCATGGCAGGGCGGAAAAGTCACCGAGATGGTGGTGAATCATCGTGCCAGAACGGCAGGCGTAACCAAGTATGGCATCGGGCGAACCTGGAATGTGATTCTCGACCTGATTTTAATTCGATTTCAACAGAAGTATTCACAGCGACCGATTCATTTTTTTGGCAGGGCCGGGCTATATTCCATTATCTTCTCACTGATTTCATTTGGGCTGATGCTTTATTATAAATTTGTGCATGAACCTCTGACAGGTTACCCCGCCAAGACATTTATTGAAACGCCTCTGCCGCTGTTAACGGTGATGTTTTTTCTGACAGGTTTACAAGCCATTCTTATCGGGCTTGTGGCCGAGATGGTCATGCGAACTTATTATGAGTCGCAGGACAAGCAAACTTACATTCTTGCCGAAACTTTTGGCGACACTGAAACTTTGAATCGATCGTGAAAAATGCGACTGATCTGCGATTGGTGAAATGCAATTCTTTCCTTGATCGACATATTGGCTTTGCCTGAATCGGCAGACAGCATTTTTTCAAGTAATTGTATTTCGTGCTCCTCAATTTCAATTGTTTGTGTTAACCGGTTGCGAATCAGCCTTAACACTAATTCCACCTGACGATAAAACAGGTATGATTCTGATATTTCCGAGCATTCCAATTCGGAAAGCAAATGCATGCGGCCGAGTTGTTCAACGGCAGCGAGAAAACTTCTGGCGGGCGGCTCGATCAGCATCTGAAAGCTGGAAAGCTGAAGGCCCTGAATAATCAACTCTGCTTCCTGCAGGCCACCTACTGAGCGTTTGAGATCTTTCGAAGGATTTTCAACATCACTTAAGGTTTTCCGCCTCAGGTTGTTTATTTCAAATGAAATTGAATCAGCGTCAATTTTTTCACCAAACGAGAGTCGATGAAGGATCGAACCGAGTTCCTGGCCTTCAAAACCATTGAGAAAAACGGGCTGGGATCGAAGCAGAGCAAGCTTTTCCCAGATTCGGGCATTGCCACTGGAATAATATTCTTTGAGAGAATGGAGAGAGGCTGAGAGTGGCCCCGAACTGCCATAAGGTCTCAGACGGGTGTCGATGCGATAAACCATTGAGTTGCCGACATCACCGACAACCCGTATCAGCTTCCCGGCGAGTTCCTGAAAGAACGATTCAGCCGCCTGTTTTAACTTATCTGACTTCAGAGCCGGATTAATCTCATGTAAAAAAAGCAGGTCGATATCGCTGTGGAAAAGCAGATCCTGGCCGCCCATCTTGCCCAGGGCGATTACCCCCCAACTTCCGGGAATGACCTCGGCAGAACCATTGAGACGCCACTGCTGGAGTCGTTCTGACCAGATTCGACGGGCGGCAAATGAAATGATAGAGTGAGCCAGATCGGCGCAGGCACTTGTAGTTTCAATGGTCGTTGCGGTTGATACCGGTATTTTGATCGCAGTTGAAATACGCAGCCAGTTTTTATCGCGAAACAGCTTTAACTGCTGGGTTAGTGACTGACCAGCCTGCGGCAGTTTCAGCAATTCAGCTTCCAGCTTTTTCAATGAAGATTTGGAATCGTCTTCAATGAATTTACTCCAGTCTTCCCATGCGTCGATTCGCGAAGAGATTAAATCGGTTGTGAGTCGTTTGCACGACGCAATTTCAACAAATGAATTTAATGCTTCATGAGATCGCAAAAGCCTTTCCCATAATGCAACCTTTCCCGCGATGGGCCGGGACATGGTTTCAATCTGACTGATGGCAGAGTCAGGATTTGGTGTGTTTGAAATTGCATTAAGCAACACAGGGGCAAGAGCTGCAAAGAAGTGACGGCAACGTGGTGTCGAGAAAAAAGGCTTCTCTTCTTTTGACATATCTGCCAGTAATTTCAGTGCCGTTGCCGGATTTTTAAATCCAATCGGAGCAAGTGCCTGTTCAATAAGTTCCTGCGGCATTTCAGGGTCGAGAATCAGGTCTGTTAATAGATCAGGGCCGGTTTCTTCGCTGGCTTTAAACGTGCCATGCAATAATTTATTGAGAATCTCATGGTTTTCAGCCGCAATTTTCTGATATTCCCGCTTGAACCTTTCAAACGGCGATTCCGGATTCTCCCATGAATTGAGCGAATGAAAGCCCATCAATCTTGCCAGAATGCTGCGAGACTGGCGATCAGGCGGAATGCGATGCGTCTGCCGGTCATCCATTAACTGTAATCGATGTTCAACGTGTCTGAGAAAAATATAATTTCTTCTGAGCGATAGATGTTCTTCGTTTGTCAGACAGCCTGTTTCCTTTAATTGCACCAGTGCATTAAGTGTATTATTGCAACGAAGCTGGCTGAGAGTGCAACCATTTAACAACTGGAGAAACTGTACGACAAATTCGACATCGCGAATTCCGCCAAAACCGGTTTTAACATCGACATCGGATTCGCCTGATTTTTCGCTGCGATGCTCAATTCGCCGCTTCATCGCCTGAATTTCGGCGATTTCCATGGAATTTAAATAACGTCGGAATACAAATGGCTCAATTCTGGATTTAAATTCCTCGCCAAGTTCAATTTGGCCAGCGCATGGCCGTACCTTGATCAGGGCTTGCCGTTCCCAGGTTCTACCGGCTGAATCATAATAATTGAGTGCCTGTTCAAGATTCATGACAACCGGCCCCTGCAAGCCCTCAGGCCTGAGTCGAAGATCAACCCGCAGAACAAAACCAGTGCCGCCCGGTCCCGCCATGACCCGCAGAAAATCAGCAATGACCCGGCTGAAGAAGTCAAGAGCGGGCAGGGGCCTGTGGCCTGGCGTGTGGCCGTCTTCATCATAAATGAAAATCAGATCAACATCCGAGCTGTAATTCAGTTCCTGGCCGCCCAGTTTACCAAGGGCCAGAGCAACCAGCCGGCAAGGCTCACGATCAGCCTTCAGCGGCATTCCGAACTTCTTCTTGTTTCTCTCTATGGCCCATAACATCGCCGCTTCA
>JBJTRR010000613.1:0-3144 GCA_046076185.1 bacterium
CTGCATGATTCCGCCGAAAATATTCACCAGAACGGCTTTAACGCGGGGTTCGGCCAGCAGGATGCGAAAGCCTTCAAGCACCTGATCCTTGTTCGCACCACCGCCGACATCAAGAAAA
Source organism: bacterium (assembly GCA_046076185.1). Classification (GTDB taxonomy): domain Bacteria; phylum Planctomycetota; class Planctomycetia; order Isosphaerales; family Isosphaeraceae; genus QWQI01. The sequence goes on from JBJTRR010000613.1 coordinate 119, forward strand.
TTCGCCGGCTCGCCACCGTGATACTTGATCAGGTCCATCGTTGACATCGCCAGGCCCGCTCCATTGACGAGGCATGCGATATCTCCGTCCAGATTCACATACGAAAGGCCCGACTTGCCCGCCCGCAGCTCGGCCGGGTCTTCTTCATCCACATCAATCATTGCGGCAATGTCGGGGTGCCGGAACATCGCGTTGTCGTCAAAATTCATCTTGCCGTCAAGGGCCATCACCTCGCCCTTGTCAGTCACAATCAGCGGGTTAATCTCAATCAGCGAAGCATCTTTTTCAATCGCCAGCTTCACCAGGGCCCTGACCAGCGCTGCGCCCTTTGCCGCAGTCTTGCCTTCCAGACCCAGGGCTTTGGCAACCTTCCGTCCCTGAAAATCAGCCAGGCCGACACCAATATCAATCGGCTCGCGGTGAATTTTTTCTGGTGTTTCGTGGGCAACCTTCTCAATCTCGACACCGCCCTCGGTCGAAGCCATCAAAACCGGGCATTGCAGGGCCCTGTCAATCGCCAGGCCCAGATAAAGTTCTTTAGCGATGTCGTGGCCGACCGTCACCAGCACTTTATTAATTTTTGAACCCACTTCACCTGTCTGATAAGTCACCAGCGTCTTGCCCAGCAGGCTGGCGGCAGCGGCTTTCGCTTCTTCGGCCGATTTTACAAGCTGAACGCCCTTTGCCATGCCCGGCTTGCGTTCACGCTTGCCAGACGCCACTTCCAAAGCCTCGGCCCGGTTGTCGTCAGGCCCCACGGCAATGCCCTTGCCCCGGCCACCTGCATGCACCTGGGCTTTAACCACCTGCAACGGTGCCTCCAGCTTGTTGAAAGCCTCAAAAGCCTCTTCAGCCGTTGAAACCACAATCCCGTCAGGCGTCGCCACACCCGCGGCACGCATCAATTCTTTGGCTTGATACTCGTGAATCTTCATAAGTCATGATCCCGGGAAAATTCCGCTGGCCCGCTCGAATCGCTGATCGTTCGCCAAGCCTGTCTAATATCTCCCACAAACTACCATTTTTGCGGCAGAAATTGCCATACAAATGATTTTCAGAATCAAGCTCCAAATCATCGGTAAGACAATATTTCATAATGCTTTACGAAACTTCTCCAAACCATTCAATCAGTGAAGTCAGCGGCACATGAACCCAGTCGGGCCTGTGGTCAATTTCATAAGCCAGTTCGTAAAGATTTTTCTCGAGTATATAAGCATCAAGCAACTGGAAACGCAACTGATATGAGGGCGGCAGAAGTGGGAATATTTCATTTTCCACATCGCCGGCCATGGCCAGATAGGTGTTGCTGAAAATGGAACTCACCTGATCTCGCCACAATTTGGCCCGTCGGCGGCGATCATCACACGCATTGGCCCTCTCACAAGCCACAGCCTGGGCGTAGTCAAACGATCTCAGCATACCCGCCAGGTCTTTCAGAACATTCTGCTTGAGCCGTCGTTGAGCCATGGGCCGATCAGGCTCGCCCTCAAAATCAATCAGCTGCCAGCCCAATTTAGCGTCGTGAAGCACCTGTCCCAGATGATAATCGCCATGAACGCGAATATTGAAAAATACTGTGCAATCGTCCTGGCCACCCACATCAATCAATCTTTCGTAAACTTTTTTAATACGCGATTCAAATTCAACCAGCATGAAAAGCTGCGAAAATATCTGTGTATTGAAGGCATCAAGCCGCAGCGATTTTATCTTCTGCAATATCCGGTCGCAGTCTTTCAGCATACTTTCACCAAGTGCAGCAACATCCGCCGGATTCACTGCTTCAGGTTTAAATGCTTCGTTGTCGGCAATCCGTGCCAAAGCCACATGCAAATCGGCCGTGCGTATCGCCAGATCACGCCCCAGAAGAGCATCGTCGCCCGATAATTCCCTGGCCGCATCCAGTTCCGCCTGCATCGCGAGATCGGCTGCCTGCAATGCCATTTCCCAGCCACAACGGGCGTCGGGCAAATATCGACAAAGCGTGCCCAGCATCACCGCCCTGTCATCAGGCCCGGCCTGAATCACCCCCATCACCGGCGGAGTCAATGGCAGCTCCGTTGTCAGGCTTAAAGCCAGTGGAATTTCAACATCCGGGTTCGGCAGGCCAGGCTCGCCCGGTCTTCGTAGCAATTTCAATATCGCCTGATTCGAAAACACAAGACTGGTGTTCGACTGCTCAACACCCATCAGGCGACTTTGCCCGTGCCATGAATGCCTCTGTGAATCAATCTGCCGACTCTGAAACAATCGGCCCCGCACCGCGCCTGACGACCATTGCAATTGCAATTCACCCGTTGCCAGTTTCAATAGTTCTTCCCTGCCAGAATCAATCAATGCCGCATCGACAAGCACTGCATTTTTCGTTACAGTCGTAGTGGGAAGATGACCGATGAAATTCGTTAAATCGCTATTTGCTGAATCTACAGCCACACAGGCTAGGAAATAAGGCGATTCAGCCCGTTCGGCATCAAGCTGATCAACCAGCAGTAAAATCAGCCCTGATGGTGAAACCCCTAGCTCAATCACCTGCAGCCTTGGTTCGCTATCGCCCGATCGACCGGCAAACCATTGATTCTTCATAAAATAAGGTGGTAACGACTGGTCCTCAAGCCAGTTAATAAAGTCGGGATGTGAAATATTGACAGCAACAATCGATGTCATCTGATTCGCTTTCCATTCATTCTGATCAGGCTGGGTTACTGTTCGATCACAAAGAGATGGGCCGTTCTTTGTGGTGATATTTCAATATACTGGCGGTTGCCGCTCCAGCGATAAACATCGCCACTTAAGAGATCACGCACGAAAAAATCACGTTCAGGTGAAATATCAAAATAGTCGAGCTTTAAATCCAGCATGCCAATTTCCGTCTGGTGTGGATTTAAATTGACAACCACCAAAATTCGATTATCCCTTTCAGTCGTAATTTTTGAATAAGCTATAAGCCTTGGATTATCAATCGTGTGAAATTGCAAAGTTTCATTTCGTTGTAATGCCGGGTTTGATGCCCTGATTTCATTAACAAGCCG
>JBJTRR010000614.1:0-1106 GCA_046076185.1 bacterium
GGTTCCCTTTTCCAATACACCAGTTGCATTTCGATCATTTCCCGCTGATCTCTTCCGCCAGCCGCTTCAGATCTTTCTCTAATGAAACCAGCAATTCCGCCGATTTCTTCTTGAAATGCGGTAATTCGGCCGGAGTCGTTCCCGCTGGTACGTCTGTCCGGGCGAACAGATAAAACTTGATTTTCGGCTCGGTGCCTGAAGGCCGGACTGCAAATTTTACATCAGCCTGGGCAAGCTCAAAAATCAGCAGGTCGCCGTAAGGCTCGGGTAGCGGGGCCTCAATATAATTGGGATGAAGCAGTTTCGTGACATGATTTTTGTAATCATCCACACGCACCACCTGCAGGCCCGCCACCCTGGCCGGCGGCGTGGCCCGAAAACTCGCCATCAGTTTCTGAATTTTCTCGGCACCGTCGCGGCCGGTCAGCGTCAGGTTAAAAGCTGCCTGGGCATAATGCCCAACCTTCAAATAAAGCGAATCGAGATATTCCAGCACCGTCTGCCCGCTCGCCTTCAGCGTGGCCGCCATTTCAGCAAACAGAAAAGCCGCCACCGTGGCGTCCTTGTCGCGTGCGTAAGTGCCTTTCAAATAGCCATGCGACTCCTCAAAACCGAATAGAAAATCGGCCGGGCCTGTCGCGTCAATCGCCTGGGCAATCCACTTGAAGCCCACCAGCAGGTTATTCACCACCTTCAGGCCATTTTGTCGATAAATCGCAGGTGCCATCGGCGTGGAAACCAGCGTGCTTACCAGAAAATGTCCCGGCCTCAATCGCCCTGTGGCTTTTGTCTGATCAAGCACATATGCCGCCAGCAGCACGCCAATCGAATTGCCGTCAATCGTCACCCAATCGCCGGCCGGGTCGCCCGTCGCAGGCACGGCCGCACCAATCCGGTCAGCATCCGGGTCGCTGGCCAGCACAAGATCCGCACCGGTGGCCCGTGCCTCGTCAATCGCCGCCTCCAGCGTTTTCGGAATCTCGGGGTTAGCCACGTGGCCGGGAATCGTCGGAAAATTACCGTCGGGCACACTCTGCGCTGCAAGCTGATTGACCGACGTAAAACCAGCCTTCACCAACGCGGCCCCCACGCTGCCGCCCCCCACC
>JBJTRR010000615.1:0-4905 GCA_046076185.1 bacterium
ACCATTTACGGCACCTCGATCTTTGGCTCAATAGGCTGTTTTGTTGCTGTCTTAATGGGTATCCGCCTAGTGCGGGCCATTCAGCACTCAGGCGGCGTGGAACAGCGCGGAAATTAAAATTGCATTAAGAAAATGTTAATCTCGCGATCAGTCTCAGTATTTCATTGACTCCTGCTCATTCGGCCGCTATGGTATTGAAATCAATTCAAAATCAACCGATTGCAACCTGATAGCACTAATATGAACGCTAACGATGTCATTGATCAGGTTTTCAGCATATATCGCGAGCGTGGCCACCGCCACTACGGCGAAAATGTGACGGAAACGCAGCATGCCCTGCAGTGTGCCACTTTCGCCCGCCAGAACGGCGAATCGGCGGCCGTTGTGGCTGCCTGTCTGCTTCATGATTACGGCCATCTGGTGCATGATATGGGTGAAGATATTGCTGATCAGGGTGTGGATGCACACCATGAATCGCTCGGCGCCAATCGCCTGCGGAACCTTTTTGAACCGATTGTGGTTGAGCCGGTGCGATTGCATGTTGCCGCCAAGCGTTATCTCTGCTGGAAAGAGCCTGGCTATTTTGAAGGCCTTTCGGAAGCCTCTCAAAAAAGTCTTCATTTACAGGGTGGGCCCATGACAGACACCGAAGGTGCCGAGTTTGAGCGGCATCCGTTTTATGATAATGCCATTCGGGTGCGAAAATACGACGACATGGGCAAGCTGGATGATATGCAGACACCAGATTTTGAAGACTTTCGGGCCGATCTTATGGCGTTTGTCAAACCGGCCCGGGCATGAGCCAGCTACCCGCCGAACCCGCCTCTGGTTTTCAGCTCTCTGAGAAGCTTCTACCGTTCTGGTCGGTGGTGGCCGCGTTCGGCACTTATTTCTGTATGTATTTCTATCGCAAGCCTTACACCGCCGCAGCATTTGAAATGCAATTTGGTGGTGTCGGGCTGAAAACGATTCTTGTCACATCCCAGGTCTTTGGCTATATGGTGGCTAAATTCATCGGGATTCGTGTCATTTCTGAAATGAAACCGAGCCAGCGGCCAAGGGGCATTCTGGGCATGATCATCAGCTCAGAAATTGCCTTATTACTGCTGCCCGTGCTGCCTTCGCCACTTAATGCAATCTGCCTGTTTCTCAATGGGCTTTCGCTCGGCATGGTTTTTGGTCTGGTACTGGGCTATCTTGAAGGCCGTCGGCAGTCGGAAGCCCTTGCCGCCGGGCTTTGTGCTTCATTTATTCTGGCCGATGGTATGACGAAAACCGTGGGCGGATATGTCCTGAGAATGAATTTTTCCGAATTTGCCATGCCGGCTGTCACAGGCTTAATATTTCTGGTACCAACTGCCTTTTTTGTCTGGATGCTATCAAAAATTCCTGCCCCCAATGCTGATGATAAATTGGCACGCAACGAACGCGGCCAGATGACACGTGCGGATCGTATTGCATTTTTCAACAAATATGCTGCCGGTCTTGTGCCGCTGATGCTCTGCTATCTCTTTGTCACCATTCTGCGAAGCATTCGGGCCGATTTCGCGCCTGAACTCTGGTCAGACCTAATCCAGTCCAAAGCCGCTCCGGCCGTCTTCACCCAGTCCGAGTTCTTTGTCACCCTGCTCGTCATGCTCGCCAGCGGCCTTTCCATTTACATTAAAAATAATTGCATTGCATTTCTCGTCTCACTGGGAATTTCCATTCTCGGTTCGCTCCTGATTGTATTATCCGTATTCGCCTGGGTGCATGAAATTCTCAGCAGTTTTGGCCTCATGGTCGCGCTTGGGCTGGGTCTTTATCTGCCTTACGTGGCTGTTCATACCACGGTGTTTGAGCGATTTCTGGCCCTTACACGAGACAGAGGCAATGTCGGTTATCTCATGTATCTGGCCGATTCCTTCGGCTATCTTGGTTATGTGGCTGTCATGCTCTGGAAAAACTACTTTGGCGCCGCTGGAAACATGGCTGATTTCTATCTCCATCTCTGCAATTACCTTGGTATGGCATCTGTCGGTTTACTTCTCATGACAATCTACGCCTTTCGGAATATTAAACCAGTCACTGCGGAAGCCGCCTGAACCTGATTTATGCCGGTGATTCGCCTCAAGCCAAATATAATGTTAGGATTTTCCCGGCATATCCATTAAACTAAAATTTGCTGCGACTTGCCGCAAGACTGACTTGGCGACCCCAACTTTTCAAAGACGCCTATGAACCCTCCTCTCCATGCCTTCTGGGTAATGATCGGCGCACTGGCTGTGCTGGCCATAGCTTTTCGCTTCTACAGCCGATTTCTCGCAATTCGGGTTGCCGGGCTCGACGCCTCTCGCGTCACCCCCGCTCATGAGTTCTACGACGGCCAGAACTACCACCCCACCAACAAATGGGTCCTTTTCGGCCACCACTTCGCCGCCATCTCGGGTGCCGGGCCACTCATCGGCCCAGTGCTGGCCATCCAGTTCGGCTATCTGCCCGGCCTCATCTGGCTACTTGTTGGTGTTTGCCTGGCTGGTGCCGTGCAGGACATGATGGTTCTTTTCGTTTCGACCCGCAGCAAGGGCCGAAGCCTTGCCGGCATAGCCCGCGACCAGCTTGGCTCCACCGCCAGCCTCTTCACCGCCCTGGCCATTCTTTACATCATCGTCATTGCCCTGGCCGGTCTGGGCATCGTCGTCGTCAAGGCCCTTGGCGGCGAAGAAGTCAAAATGAAGGAAGGCACCAGCATCATTCTGCCCGCCAGTGCCGGCATTAATAAAACCATTCAGCCAGGCGTTGCCAAAATCTATGAAATTCCGCCCGGCAGCCGCTATGAATACGCCAAGGGCGAAGAAATGATCTTCAATGAAGGCTATCAGCTTGCCGTGCCGCCCCAGGCCTCGCTTGAATCTGCCAACGGCTCGCCCGCCCTGGTCCTTCCCGCTGGTGCCCGACGCCTCGTTCCAGGCTCAAGCTGGGGCACGTTCACCATCGCCTGCACCGTGCCCATTGCCCTTCTGGTCGGGTTTTACATGTATCGCATTCGCAAGGGCAAGGTGGTTGAAGCCTCGATCGTCGGTGCCCTGGCCGTTCTCGCCGTAACGGTCGCCGGCGCCTGGATTCCCGGCAGCTCGCTTGAGTCTTATTTCTCACTCAGCCGCGGCCAAACCATCGCCGCCATTGCCGCTTATGGCTTCATCGCCAGTGTTCTGCCGGTCTGGATGCTCCTCTGCCCACGCGACTACCTCTCTAGCTTCCTCAAAATCGGCACCATCGCTCTACTCATCATCGGCGTGCTGCTGGCTAACCCAGCGCTTCAGTCGCCCGCCGTCAACAGTCAGTTTGCCAAGGGCGGCGGACCTTATTTCGACGGCCCCATCTTCCCCTATGTCTTCATCTGTATCATGTGTGGCGCCATTTCCGGCTTCCATGCTCTGGTCAGCTCGGGCACCACGCCGAAGATGGTCGGCAACGAGACCGATATCCGTCTGATCGGCTACGGATCAATGCTGATGGAAGGCCTGGTCGGCATCGTGGCCCTTATTGCCGCAGCCAGCCTCCCGGTTTCCATGTATTACGACATCAATATCGACCTGGCCCGGCGGCCGCAGTTTACCAAAGCCCTTGCTGCGCTTGGGGTTGACCCTCATGGCGACACCGGCGGCGAGCTTGTGACCATGGAAAAGGAAGTGCATGAATCCCTCCACGGCCGCACGGGCGGTGCGGTCACGCTGGCGGTGGGCATGGCCCGCATTTTTAACAATGCCATACCGGGCATGGACTGGCTGCTGAAATACTGGTATCACTTTGCCATCATGTTTGAGGCCCTGTTCATCCTCACCACCATCGACACCGGCACGCGCATCGGCCGGTTCATTCTGCAGGAGCTTCTGGGGCGGATCTACAAACCGCTGGGCGACCTTGACTGGCTGCCCGCCTCGGTACTGGCCACGGGGCTGATCGTCGTTGCCTGGGCCGGATTTATTTACACTGGCTCGGTTGAGACGATCTGGCCGATGTTCGGCATGGCCAACCAGCTTCTGGCGGTGGTGGGGCTTTGCCTGGTCACCACCTGGCTCATCAATAACGGCCGGGCCCGCTTTGCCCCGGTCACTTTGCTACCGATGCTCTTTGTGCTGACGACAACCAGCTCGGCCGGCTATTACGAAATCACCCGCAAATTCATGGGCATGGTCAGGCAGGGCCAGGTTTTACGCGGCTACCTGAACATCGGCCTGACACTTTTTGTGATCACCTGCGTCTTTGTGATTCTGGTGATCGCCATCCAGCGCTGGGTGGCGGTGCTGTCGGGCCGGGTTGTACCAAGAGGTGAGTGGGTTGAACAGTTGGGTACAATGGAATAAGAATCAGGAATGTCATTCGTAGAGGGGCAGTGATGTCTGAGACGGCAAGTCAACTCTTACAGGCTTTTGCACTATTGCCGCCCGGCGAACAGCACGAGTTGCTTATCGCCTTGATTCGGCAGAGTCGTGATTGGCCTGAATTCTCACTGAATGATGAACAGTTGGTCGCCGTGGCCGACGAACTGTTTCAGGCCCTTGATTCTGAGGAATCAGATGCCGAATCGAGGTGAGGTCTGGTTGGTTGACCTTGGCATGATAGCCAAAGTGCGACCATGCCTGATGATCAGTATTCCTGTTGATAATCTGAATGACCGCGTCTTAACTACGGTGGTTCCTCGTACGACGAGCTCTCGCTGCTCCAGATTCGAAGTCGTTTTGAACCTGAGCAATCTAAAACCCGGTGCATTTGATACACAAAACATCATTACGATACCAGCCTCAAAACTTATCCGAAAAATTACCAGTATTGATCAACATCAGATGGTGCTTATCGAGCAGTCAGTTCAATTCTGGCTTGGGTTGGATCCAAAGGACTGATACCTTTTACAAAGTTTCATTT
>JBJTRR010000616.1:0-1992 GCA_046076185.1 bacterium
CCGCCGCCGACCCAGCCTGGAAAGACCTTTCGGGCAATGATCGCTGGCTGAAAATGGGCATGGTTGACCTCAAAAACCCTGTGACACAGGCCCGGGCCTGCATTTCATGCCATGTGGGCGATGCTGATGAAACTAAAGGCCGAAAAATCACTCATGAAATTTATGCCGCGGGGCACCCGCCCCTGCCGGGCATTGAAGTTTCAGCGTTTGTGGCTGAAGAACCTCGCCACTGGCTCAATAGCAGCGAGAAAAAGCCGGGCAATCGCCCTTCGGCCAGTTCGGCCGAGCTGCTGGCCGTTTCGGGGCTGGTTACGCTGCAGTCGCAGCTTGAGCTCTTCGCAAAATCACATCAGGCCCACGCCGCCAAGCCTGACAACGGCCCGGAAATCGCGGTTTACGACTGCTATGCCTGCCATCATAATCTGGGCGGGCAACAGTCAAGATGGCGACAGGCCCGGACACTTGCCGGGGCCCCCGGCCGGCCGCGGTTACCCCAGTGGCCGCGGGTTCTGGTTCGCTATAGCCTGATCACAGCCGACCCGGCCAACTGGCAGGCGAATGAAGCCCAATTGCTGAAGCTGTTGGCGGGCATTGACACAGAAATTGCTGCTTCGCCCTATGCCCTGCCATCGACAGCGGAAGGATCAGCCTTCAACGACGCCCGTCGGTTCATCGCCGGGCAGTTAAAGCGGCTGGAAGAGAAATGGAACAGTGCCGGATCGCTGAAATCAGCCAATGAAAAGCCAATTCTCGCGGCGTTTATTCAGTCGATCATTGACGAACCCCAATCGGCCACGCTTGATTACGACACGGCCCGACAGGTGGCGTGGGCCATTCGCGGCTCGGCTGGTTACTTATCCAAAGATCTTTATGAGTTGATCAAAGACGACCTTTCCCGGCTTGATACGCTGGCCGGTTTATCGCTCAGGGCCAGCAAGCACGAACCGACCGGCCCGCCGCCGACCGTTTCTGACCAGCAGGCTGTGACCGACCTGCTGGCCCAGCGGCTGAAGCTGGTAAACCAGTGGCAACCCGACCAGTTTCGGCAGATTCTTGCCGATATGGCGAAGAAAATGTCGCAGCAATAACGGCAATTCAGCCCCCAGCTAGAAAGGCTCTGAAAGTGATAAAAAAGCCGACTTACGTCGCTTGTAATTACTTAGAGCTCCTATCTTAACCGAAGTTTAATCCAGTCTTTGGGCTTCAAGCTTGGGTTTTGTGAGGACTTCTTATAAAAACAACAGAACAGCCCCTGTCAATAAACCCCATGCAGCGGTCGGCCGGGGGCGGCCCAGGCGTCAACACGTTTTTCAATGTCGGGGTCGTCCACTAAAGGCCACGAGTGGTAAGGCTTGGTGCGGGCGTCAATCACGAGCGGCAACTGGCATTGCCAGTGCTTTTGCACCACGGCCGAATTGGCACCGTCCACATCAGCGGCCGGGTTTGATCGGGTGAATGTGACCCAGAGAAAATTATTGAGCGAGCGTGCCGTAAAATCGGCGTCGTCGCACAGAACCACCAGCGGAAACTGGCGAATGGCAGCGTCAGGGCCAATCGCCTGACAAAACCGGGCGAGAGCCGGGTCGGCCTGGCCTCTTTCGGCTGTCGATGGCCTGCCTGAAACAGCCAGAACGCCAGGCATGACCACTTTTGCCGTGTTCCAGCCATCAGGCAATTGCAAGCCGGCAGGCAGTTCGGCAGGCAGGGTGCGACGCTTGTCGCCAGCGGCTGTGACGACCAGCTTGCTGCCTGAATTCAGGCCGTGGCCGCTGTAATCAAGTGTGTCAATGGTCGTTCGGGTATGAAAATGCAGGTCTTCGGCCGGGTCAATTCGTTCCAGCAATCGCTGCAAAAATTCGCCTATGTTTTGAATATTAAGGCCCGGCACATCTTCATGGGCCAGCATGAAAAGATATTTGGCAAGAGACATTTGCCCCTGTCCAAGAATGGCGTTGGCCCGAACCCGAAAGCCGCAGGAACTTCTGACTCAGG
>JBJTRR010000617.1:0-2397 GCA_046076185.1 bacterium
GGCCGGGGATCGCTCCCCGGCCTTCACCATAGATAGATGTCTTCATTTGAGAGAAACTGTTATTTGCTTCGATGTTTATGATTAACGGTTAAATTTGATACAGAAAGGCCATTTTAAGTCAAAATCATTTTTTGCGAATAAAAATTCGGTATTGATCGTCAAAGATGATGTATAACCAATTCAACCATTCGGTGAAGGAATTGACCGGTTCCGGCCGAGATGAACATAATCCGATCTTCCTTTTCTGTGGGGTATCGAATCATGCGTTCCGTATTTCGTCTTTCCATCGCCGTGGCAACAGGCCTGGCAACTTGCCACATTAACGTTTATGCCGAACCACAGGCCAAAGATACTAAAAAATCACAGTCGGTACCCGCACAACAACTTGACACTTACACCAACATCAGCCTTTTTGACGCCATGAAGTCAGGCGAAGTTGTCGCCCACGCCGAAGGAACCGGCGATGGCCGCATGCGGCTGACCATGCAGAACAATTCCAAGCGAAAGCTCCGCGTCATTCTGCCCCCGGGCCTGATCGCTTCCGGTGCCTCCGGCCAGTTCGGCGGCATGGGTGGTGGCATGGGTGGGATGGGTGGTGGTATGGGCGGAATGGGCGGCGGCATGGGTGGTATGGGTGGTGGCGGCATGGGCGGAATGGGCGGCATGGGCGGCATGGGTGGCGGAATGGGTGGGATGGGTGGTGGTGGCATGGGCGGCATGGGTGGTGGTATGGGTGGTGGCGCTGAAGTGATGATGCCGACCATGGGCCTGATGGAAGTCGGCAACATGTTCATGCAGCTCACCGGCGAAATGGATAGCTGGGATTTTGCTTCCCTCTTCTCCTCCATGTTTATGGGTGGCGGAATGATGGGCGGAATGGGTGGCGGTATGGGTGGTATGGGCGGTGGAATGATGGGCGGCGGCGGTATGGGTGGTATGGGCGGCATGGGTGGTGGCATGATGGGTGGTATGGGCGGCATGGGTGGTGGCATGATGGGTGGTGGCATGCGTAGCGTGCCTCCCTCGGGCCTGCCTTATGCCACGCTTAACGCCGGACAGACCCGAAGCCTGCCTACGCCTCTCGTCGGCATTGGCCAGACGGGCCTTAATGTCCCGGCCAAGGGCGAACAGCTTCAACTTTCTGACGCCAAAACCGCCGGCATGGATCAGAGAATCCAGAACGCCCTGACACGAATGGCCTATGCCAAGTCGCCAGTCGTTGTCAGCCAGATGGTCATGTGGAATCTCTCAAGCGGCCTTTCGTGGGAGCAGATCACCCGACTCGTCAGGGGCAAGGCCACCAACGCCGATCTGGCTCTGGCCAAAGACCTTGCTGCCCGACTGCAGAAGGAAGACGCTCTCAACGAATTCGAAACCGGAAAGATTCACTGGGAAGTCACCTCGGCTGAATCCGAAGATGCGCTGGCCAAAGACCTTGGCAGCATGTTCAAGGATCGCCAGATGCTTGGCCTTGGCCTTCAGCCCGGCGTGCCTGCCACACCCGAAAGGCCTTCGCTGGCCATTCGCGTACAGCTTCACGGCAAAAACGACGCCACTGTCGTCGTTCAGGCTGCAGAAGGGGCCGGCAAGGCATGGGCCAACCAGGGCAAATTTAACCTGAAGCTGACAAAGAAGAGCGGCGAATCGGCTGAAGCCTTCACCGCCCGGGTGGCTGATGAACTGGCCGATGGCCTGCTTCAGCGTGTTGTTCGTGTGCAGGTCACCGACAAAACCGTTGATGGCCGCAAGGTTTATCAGCTCAAGGTTGACAACGCCTCTCCTCTGGTTCTGGCCGGCGTGGCCGTGAAGAGCCCGGTGGAAGGCAAGGAAATTGCCACGATTCTGAACCTGAGCATTCGCCCCCATCAGTCGGTGCGTTTACCTCTCGATCCAAAATCGGTCAGCCGCTTCGGCCTCTCGGCCCGGGGCGTGAAGGCCATGGGTGCTGATCTCACCGCTCTGTGATCTGAAAAGACTCAGTAAGAAAACCTCAAAGGGCCAGGGCTTTTGCTCTGGCCCTGTTTTTTTGCACGACAAAAGCGGCTGCATTGGCGACAAACCAGCCAAGTTTTATTATGATGTGTCCTCTATTCAAAAGAGCCCAGCGCGGCAGAGGGGATTCTTTCGCCTGAGTTCTGTGATTTTTTCTGCTGGAGCCTTGATGGAAGCCGATCCTGAATCGCTGGAAACGCCGGTTGAGAACGCCCCTGTTCTTTCCATGAAATATGGCACGATCACCGTCGAAGGATATTCCCGGGCGGCTGTGCAGACATACTGGCGAATTCCCGAGTGGAAAATTGGCTTCGACCTCGGTTTACAGCCTTGGTCCTTCATGAGCACACCCAACTGGTTCGTGAGCCACGGCCACCTCGACCATGTCGCGGCCCTGCCCGCCCT
>JBJTRR010000618.1:0-11129 GCA_046076185.1 bacterium
CACACTGGCTGACAGGTTTTTCAATATTCTTTTTCCTGAATCTGGCACTTGTCAAACGCGGCAGCGAACTTGTTCAGTTGCGAGACAGTGGCAAGCTCAGGACAGAAGGACGCGGTTATCATGTCTCTGACGTACCCGTCATATGCAATTTTGGCATGGTTTCCGGTGGTCTGTCGGTGCTGTATCTGGCCATGTACATCAATAGCCCGGACGTAAACCGGCTCTATTCCTATCCTGATCTGCTGCTTGGCCTGTGCCCCCTGCTGTTTTACTGGATTGGCAGGCTCTGGCTGCTGGTTGACCGGGGCCAGATGCATCATGACCCTGTCGTTTTCGCGCTTCGAGACCGAATCAGTTATTACATTCTGATGCTCTCGGTGATTGTCGTGGGGGTTGCAAAATTATGGAATTGAATACGAGATGAAATCGGTTACACAACATCAACCAGCCCGGCTGAAATACAATTTCTGAGACGATAGGAACTAACAACAATGCGACACCTTGTGACTGGCGGTTCAGGATTTCTTGGAAATCTGATTGCAAGACGATTGCTGGAACGTGGCGAAGATGTGACCGTGCTTGATATCTGGGAGGACCCGACCCGGCCCCGCGAAATACAATTTATCAATGCCGATATCTGCAACCGCGAGGCTGTGGCCAGGGCCATGCAGGACATTGATATTGTGCATCATAATGTTGCGCTGGTGCCGCTGACCAAATCGGGCGGGAAATATTGGCAGGTGAATGTTGAAGGCTCACGAATAGCGGCGGAGGAAGCGGCAAGGGCTGGTGTGAAATCATTCATACATATGTCTTCAAGTGCGATTTTCGGGATTCCTGAAAAATGCCCGATAACTGCTGAAACTCCGACAAACCCCGCTGAGATTTATGGCCGGGGCAAGCTGGCCGGCGAATTGGCCGTGAGAAAAATTGCCGAGAAATCAGGCATGAAGCTTGTTGTGATTCGGCCCCGAACCATATTGGGGCATGGCCGTCTGGGTATCTTCCAGATCCTATTTAAATGGATCAATGAGGGGCGAACCATCTGGATCATCGGGCCCGGAACGGGAGGATTTCAATTCGTTCATGCCAATGATCTGATGGATGCTTATATGATTGCGCTTGATCGTGACAAGCCAGGTGTCTATAACGTGGGCACCAACCGGTTTTGCAGCCTGCGAGAATCACTTGAAAATCTGATCAGGCACTCGGGCAGTCAATCAAAAGTCAAAAGCCTGCCTGCCGGATTGACGATCAATACGCTGCGAATTCTTGATTACATGCGGCTTTCGCCGTTGGCCCCATGGCACTATCTGACATACCACAAGCCATTTTTCTTTGACATGAAACCGCTTGAAGAACTTGGCTGGAATGCACAATATTCGAATGATGAAATGCTGGCTGAGAGTTACGACTGGTTTCTGGCACACAAGGACGATCCCTCTTCGGCTTCAGATGCAGCCAGCCCGCATCGCAAGCCAGTTGCCGAAGGGATTTTGAAACTCATTCGAAAAATATCCTGAAAGCTGATTGCATTTCATGGAAAATGAAATAACGCCTTCAAATGGCAAACCAATAAAAATGGCCAGTTGGTCAGGCCCCGCGATTCATCGAGGGCATGGAAGGCGTGTTTCTGCTCTGGTTTATGCACTGGTTGCAGAACGATCACGAAACCGCGAACTGGAAACCGGTTCCATTTCAGCCAATATTGTGACACAGTTTGTTCTTGAACAACAATCACGCATGCCGGATTTTCTGCGATTACCCATTAAAATCGCAATATTTCTTTTGTGCGGCCATGCCGGGCTGAATCATCTGGGCCGCTGGCATCGGCTGACAATCGCGCAGAGACAGTCGCAGGTTGCAATCTGGCGAAGCTCTCGAATTGGCCCGCTGCGCGATGTGGTGAAGTTATATGAAAGCCTGATCACGCTTGCTTTTGAATCGCTTGCGGCTCAACAGGAAGCCCCGGTTGAAATTGATCACGGCCATTTTATTTCAAAAAAAACGAGCGTTTTTCCTTTTCCGGCTGTTGTATTACAATCTTCCGATAAAATTAAAACCGATGTTGCGGTGATTGGATCAGGGCCCGGCGGCGCAATAACTTCCTGCATTCTGGCGGAAGCCGGCAGGCAGGTTACCATGATTGAAGAGGGGCGACACTATGATTTAAATAGTTGTACTCCATTTTCAGCCAATGAAATGATACAGAAATACCGGTGTGGCGGCCTGACGCCGGCGATGGGCAAGCCAAAAGTGGCTTATGTTGAGGGAAAATGCGTAGGTGGGGGTTCAGAAATCAACAGTGGTCTGTATCACCGTACCCCACCAGAAATTATGGAAAAATGGCGGCGGGAATTTAAGGTTGATCGTTTTGAAGAAGTGGATCTTCAGGAATTTTTTGAGTCGAACGAACGAGACCTGACAGTTGCCAGGATTCCGGGAAATACGCCTGCGAGCAGTCGCAAGTTGCACGATGGTGCGAATTTGCTGGGCTGGAAGTCGATGGAAATTCCTCGCTGGTTTGCATTTGACGGCAAGACTGATTTGACAGGTGTGCCAAGTGGGCACCGTCAAAGCATGACAAAGACGTTTGTACCAAGATTTTTAGAGGCAGGCGGTCAATTACAATCAGAAACTGCCGTCAGGAAATTCAAAAGAATTGGTGATCGCTGGGAAATTCAAGCCCGCAGCCTGAATGGCGGGTTAATGACAATTGAAGCCAATACCATTTTTGTTTCGTGTGGGGCGACACAAACACCGGCACTTTTGCAGCGAAGTGGTTTTGGCCGGAAACCTGGTTCTTCGCTTTTCATGCACCCGACCGTGAAATTTACAGCCCGATTTAAAGATACAATCAATAATGCAATTCCAGCGGTTGGCGTGCATCAGGTGAAAGAATTTTCGCCTCGCCTTTCATTTGGCTGTTCGATCGGCTCAAAGCCTTATCTATCGCTTGGGTTGCTTGATGGCGGACAGGATGGGCATTATCTCGATAAACACTGGGAGCAGATGTCGATTTACTATGCCATGATCACCGGTTCGGGCCGCGGGTCGGTACTTAGCCTGCCGGGCTTTAAAGATCCACTGGTGCGATATGCCCTTTCGCGTCAGGATCTGGCTGATCTGGCGGATGGCCTGCGAAAGCTGGCGATGATTTTATTTGAAAGCGGCGCCGTTGAGCTTTTTCCGAGTATTGCCGGGGCCCCTGCCCTGAAATCGCCCGGCGATTTATCGATGATTCCCGCCATGTTGTCAGGTTCTTTGACGAATCTGATGACGATTCATCTTTTCGGCTCGTGCCCCATGGGCGAAGAGAAACCACGCTGCGTGGCGAACAGTTTTGGTGCAGTGCACGACGTTGACGGTTTGTATCTGGCCGATGCCAGCCTCTTATGCACAGCACCCGGAGTAAATCCGCAGGGCTCGATCATGGCTGTGGTGAGAAGGAATGCCGTGGAATGGCTTAGTCGTTAGGGCCGGGCGGGTTCTTGAAATTTGTTTGAAACAATCCGCTCAGCCAAGGCCGCCATAATTCGCATAAACCCATTTCAGGCTTCGCCTCATGCCTTCTTCCAGGGCGACAGTCGGCTGAAACTGCAACTCTTTCCTGGCTTTGTCAATTTTGCAGGCAATGGTTTTATTCATCTCAGAAAGAACATGAAATTTTTGATGATAAAGCCCAACTGCCTGAAGAGATGCATCAATAACCCCGGCGACTTCTGAAGCCAGGCCCGGGAGTCGAAGCCGTTTGCCCTTCACGGTCTCCCCAAACTCGTCTCTGAGAAGTCGTTCGATGGTGTCAACAATTTCATTCATGGAATATGGGCGTTCGTCGGCAATCCAGTAAATCTGGCCATCAGCGGCTTGGTGAGTGGCAGCCAGAAGCAGACCCTGAGCCAGATTCTCAATATAGGCCATGGAACGTAAACCATTGCCACCACCAACGATGGGGGCTTTCCCATCGCGAATCATCCGAAAGAAAAGCGTTTGCCGTGGGGGTTGATAGGGCCCATAAAACCACGGAGCACGAACGATCACGGCTTTGATTTTCCCAGCCTCGTGATATTCGCGAACCGCCATCTCCATTTTCATCTTCGACCGGCCATAGCCCATATAGGGGTGATAGGGAGAGGATTCGTCGAAAAGATGATCCGGGTGCGGGTTGTTTCCGCAGGGAGAATTTGACGACATGGCGACAAATCGCTTCAGGCCCGCATTCGCTGCAGCCTCAAGCAGATTTCGGGTGCCGATGTGATTGATTGAGTCAAACAGACCAGACCATTTCGGATGAATCACCCCGGCAACATGGATAAGTGTTGCGCCTGACATGCCTTCGGTCAACCGACGGCAGGCATCCGTGTCGCAAACATCGCCCTCAACCCGCTCAATCCGGCCTGAAAATTCACGGATGGTGTCGGAATCCTCGCCAGGCCTCACAAGCATTCGAATTTTCCGCAAATCAGGAGCATTCGCCAGCGAAGGAACCTCAGGCAACCCTTGAAGCCAAGCCCTGATCAGCCCCGTTCCCAACCATCCGGCTGCACCCGTCAATATAAGCGTATTGTCTGTTGACATGTTTCAGGTACCTGATTCAAAATCCGATTTATCAGAGATGTTTCTAATCTATCAGAAAAACAAATGAAAAATCATGATTGCAGCGATCAAAACATGGATTATTCCATCGCAATAACGCTTATCAAATCAACAAGAGAAACAGGGAATGTTTGTCCCCGTTCCTCTTGAGATAGTAATCAAATTTCAGAGATCTGAAGGATCAGGGGCGTGGGCCACAACCTTCAGGACCAACGTTTGGTGGCTTAATACCTGTTGGAACAATTTTGCTGGAAGGCAGCGGAGCTGTCAGCAGGTTTGGTGAGACCTGTGTGCCAGACGGGCGAACGGTCGGCTTTGTGGAACTCAGCAGAATGGATGTCAAAGGAGTGGCTGCACTCGCAACATTGCCAACAACAAGACCAGACAGTAAAGCCAGCCCAGCAACTGATTTAGTGAGAGATTTCATCACATTACCCCAAGGCGAAGGTGCAAGACCAGAAAGATCAGAGAGTAAGGCAGATTGCTGAATCTACACTTTCCTCCACAATTATCGACTAAGATAACAATTTTCATAAAGCCTCGTCAAATAATTTTTATATCCCGTTCCTGATTTGTTGTTTTTTTGCACAGGCAGGGTCAACTGCTCTGAGAAAATAAAATGAGAAAATTATATAAGTCATTAATTTATATTAACTTGTGAATGTAATTGCAAAGTCTCCTGATTTTTGGACAAGGCACAACACTCAAGTTGCCCAAGATAAGAAATGCCATAAGTCTATGAGTATTTTTAAGAATTTCGATTAATTCCATGTAAAGAATGAGAAACTTGTGCTGAGAAAAATGGAGATTCAAGAAACGGGTCTTTCTGATGACAGTCCACTTAAAAAATGGTAGGTTTAATAGTTGAACCGTATGTCCTTGACGGTGTCGGTCTCCCTCAGACAAGGCTGCTTTTGAATCTTAAATTTGTGAGGTAATTCCGGCCAAATGGAAAATTCGCGTCATTCAAAGGGTATCCGGGGTGGGTTATCTCGCTTGAAAAGAAGTTGGCGTGGCGAGCGGATTGGCTTGCTGGGCGCCCTTCGCGAGATCGTTCTTAGCATTCTCAGCGGGGTTATTCCGTGGTGGTTTGGTGCTAACGACCCACCGGCCATTTATCTTATCTCATCGCTGATTCTCGTTTTAGGTCTGTTAACTTTGGTTGAATCGATTGTTCAGAATAAACAGACAAATCTTTTGTGGCGACAGGTTCTTCTTGCACCACCTGTTGCGGTTTTAGGCCTGGTTTCGATTTTTGGGTTTATTCAATGGGTGGAAATCAGCCCCGATTTACTGCAAACCCTAAGCCCCAATAGATTTAAAATCTGGGAAGAGCTGGGCGGCAAGTCCATTATTGTGCCCTTGGCAGACGGGCCCTCGTTCCAACTTCCCGCTCGTATTGCCTGGCTTGAAGCCGAGGTTTATGAATCAGTTGTGTGGCTGGCAACGCTTTGGGTGTTATGCGTTTGTGTCCTGAGGCTTCCGGGCCGATGGGGTCCGCTGAAGCGGCATTCTCTGGTGATGGTTATCTCGGCTTCGCTGATGGGCATTCAGTCTATGCTGCAGGCCATGACATTCACCGGCAAAATCCTGTGGATAAGGCAGGCACATATTGTGATCAGCAGTGCCGGGCCGTTTTTTGTTCACTCGCATCTGGCTTCCTTCCTGAATATTGGTCTCGGTTTTGCCATAGCCCATATTTGCTTCATGGGCTGGCAGGGCCGAAAAACTGAGGATCAGGAGCACCTTTTTAACGAACAGAGACAAGGTGTCGGCAAGGGTATTTTCTGGGTCTATTCTGCCGGATTAATTATGGTTTCGGTGCTGGCAAGTGGTTCGCGGGGCGGAATGCTGGCGATGCTCATGGCTATGGCATTGCTTGCTGCGGTGTGGGTTGTTTTTGCACAGAGGCTGCGGAAAATCGCCTCGGGCTCGATGGAATGGAAATGGGTGATTGGTTTGGCTGTCGCAGTGCTTTTCAGCCTGACTCTGTTTACTGATGTTTTTGCAATTTTTTCAAGGGCCAGAGGCCTGGTGGGCAGAGAGGGCGGGCATGCAGCTGGCGTCAGGCGAAGAGTCTGGGCCCTGGCGTGGGAAAGCTGGAAAGATGCGCCTTTGTGGGGAACCGGCTGGGGAAGTTATGTATGGGCATCCCAGCGTCATTATCAAGCAGCCGTTGGCTATAGCACCCATGCCGAAAGTGATTATGTTCAGGTGCTGCCTGAAGGCGGCATGATTGGTATGCTGATGCTGCTTGCCGGGCTGGCCGGGCTGTTTTGGTGCGTGCTTCGAGTGGTTCGTAAAGTTGAGCAGCCTAACCAGATGGCACTTGTGGGCGGCTGTGTTTTCGCGCTGATTGCGGTCGCCTGGGGCAGCCTGACGGAAAACAATCTTCGCACGGCCGGAATTGCGATTCCGGCCCTGATCACCGCTGCGCATCTGGTTCGATTATCCGCCGGCTGGCAGTGGTTTGAATCGAAAAACTGGGATGAGGAGTTGGCCGCTAAACAGGTCAGAATTCCCAGCAGAGTTTTTGGCATATCGATTGGAATTTTGCTGGTTAGCGTGGCGTGGATCGGCCGGCAGCAGACCTGGAAGGTGAACTGGGCATGGGGTTTATTAAGAAATGCTGATCTTCGGCCAGCTGGCACAGACCAGCGTGGCTGGATTCAACCGACGGTTAAAACCGAGACGCTGGAATTGCAGAAACAGACTCTGGAACTTGTGAATCAGTTTCTGCCAGGTTGGGGTGATTATCAGATACAACGGGCCGTGACAGAAGTGGAATTGTATGAACGCCAGACACGCGAAACGCTGATTAAAGAAGGTGTTTCGGCTGAAGACGCAGAAAAACTGTCACGCCTGATTCAGTTGGCCGTAATAATGAAAAGTCTGCCCGAAGCGGAGCGACCTGCGGCAAGGGCACAGATTTTGCAAGATCCGGTCGTTGGCCTTGAGATCAGAAAGACGATGGATTTTCTGGCGGCTGCCTGGCAAAACCAGGCGATTTCGGCCATGGTTCATTCAGAACTTGCCTTAATGGATTGGGCCTTTGAAAAGGGGCCTTCGTCAGAAGATTCATTAAACCGGGCGTTGTCTCTGGTCGGTCAGCGTCAGGAACTTCTGCTGCGAATTGGTCAGGAAGCGATGGCGCTGGGGCACGAGAAGACAGGGATGAAAGCCTTTGCTGCCGTGTTGTCGATTCCTGAAAGCGTGATGGAGTCTGTATCACAACAGATTCTTCCCTGGGTCACACCCGCGCAGGTTGACATGCTGAAAGATCAACCGGCTAATGTTGTTGTGAAAGCGGGCGAATCTCTCATCGCCGTGGCAGATACCGGGAGACGCCAGCAATTTGGCGAAAAAGCGTTGGCGGTTCTGCCGACCGGCAAGAGTTTGACAGATGGCGACACATTGGAACTTGTTGCACGGGCAAAGTGGTTAACGGGTGCGAAAGAAGAAGCCATTGAACAACTGAAGCTGGCGACAGCTTACAAGCAGAATGCTTTTGAGCTACGCGAGAAGATGATCGACTGGCTTATTGATCTGGGCAGAACATCCGAGGCTTTGGAACAGGCCCAGGCCACGCAATATCTCTGGCCTGATCATCCAAGAACAAAACAGGTTCTTGAAAAGGCGGCAACGGCCGATGCAAAAGGACCAGGCAAGAAGTAGCAATGATTGGGTATCAGATACACGAACCATGAGGCTGTGGCAGAATATACTGGTCATCCCGATTTTGCAGATTGGACGGGTCTTCGTGAAAAAGTATCGGTTTGGAGAGTGATTCAATTCTGTTGTAGAGAATTCTGATTCACAACGCATACAAATTGCATCTATAATCTATAGAATCAAGATACGTATGCGGTTGGGGTGAAACAGATCAGAAAAGTCAGCGATCAGGCAGAGGTCGAATTGTGGTATATTGGCCTTGTTTTCGGCTTGTGAACCTAACGGGTTGAAATCGGGTGTGTCAGTGAACTTAATTCCAGGGAGCATGAGCATTGGATCGGTAATGGCTTTGAAACTCTTGGACGCCGACCAGTCGTATCAGCAATGGAAACGAAAATGAAACAGATTGCACGTCACCAGAATCAAGTGCCCCAGAACCGGACCATGAACGGGGGCGAGCCGAAGCACTATATGGAAGATGTGCTTCTGGTGCTCAATGCGATCAGGCGCGGCTGGCGACTGGTGCTTCTGTGCATATTGCTGGCGCTGACGATTGGGCTTTTTCAGGTTTTTAAGACTAAACCACGCTATTCAGCCACTGCCCAGATTCTCGTCAACCAATCTGGCGGAGTGATTAATAACTTACTGCAGGGTGATCCGCTGACAGGCCGGATGGGCGATTTTCTCGTCAGCCACATGTCGATTATCAAAAGCCTGGCCGTTCTTGAAGATGCCATAACGGCAGGAAAACTCGACTCCATCACGTTCGACGAGCTTCACAAGGGTCTGACAATCACTCGGCTTGAGCAGGTTCTGACGATCAAGTTTGATTCGGATGACCCGACCAAACCGGTGAAGGTTGTGAATGCTGTGATTGATGCTTACAAACGCTTTCTGGATAATACGTTTACCAAGAAAAGCACCGATGTTGTGCAACTTTTTACCAAAGCGCGTGACGAGCTTGAAACGGATTTGCTCAAGCAGACGAATGCACATCTTGAATTTCTTCAGCGACACCCGCAGATGATAACTGATTTGGAAGGGCGTTCGATTATCGTACAACGTCTTTCCGAGTGGGATCGCGGCATTCAGGCAGCCAACAGTCGTATTTTTCAGCTGAATACACAAATTGAGCATGCCCGCGAACTGATGGCCGGTGGTGCCAGCGATGCCACCATTGCCAAGGCCATTCATACTATCGGAACGACCATCGGCGCGGATACTCAGATCAATCATGATATTTCGGTTGCGTTGGGCGGCGACCAGAACTATATGCAACAGGGTGAGGGTTTTGAAAAACTGACATTGAAGTATGCCCAGACGCAATATGCCCGGCAGACAGCCGAACGGATGCTGGCCAACCTTCAAAAACAGGTGGATGAAGGGATTGAGCAAAACGAGGCTTCGATAGACCCGCAAACCGAAGAAAAGCGTCTTCGCATTACTTTTGAAAAAACCGCGGATGTGATTGCACTTGATAAGGATATCGAACTGTTGGAACGCCGCATTCGTGGCAATCGCAGGTTAATTAAAGACTCAAACGAACCATCCATCAGGCGACTGGAAAGTGAACTCACTGCGCTGGAAGAAGAGCGTGAAGAGCTCTGGGATGAATTCAAGGGCACTGGTCAGAAGTATTTGCTGAACACTAACAATCGTGTGGCTGATCTGATTGAACAGGCCAAGGCTGATGTGATTTCACTGAAAGCCCAGGAAAGCACTTACAGCGACCAGATCAACACGACAAGTCGTGAGTATCAGGAACTTCTTACGACAGACCTTCAACAACTGGAAAAAGCCAAGGGCAAAGAATCTAAGGAATATAAAGATTTAAAGGGCCGCCTCGACCGATTTACAGCGGCGCTACTGGCACCTGCCAAATCTCGAAACCAGGCCAGGGCTGAGGCGATTATTCAGGGTCTCGAAAAAAATATCGACACTTTGACAAAGATTCAGACCAAACTTCAGACAGAATATGACAAAGTGCTGAAGTCATCGCAGCAGGTTGAGCTTGATCGCCTTGCTGAAGAGAATATGCGGAAGGAAATCAAGCGGACTGAGGAGCTGAGAGATACGATCGTCAACCAGCTGAAACAGGCCAAACTGGTCAGCGACCCGGCGCACGTTACAGTCACCGCACAAATTCTCTTCCCGCCCATGCACAGCCAGTATCAGACAAGTAAGGTTCTGATTCTTGGGGTCTCCATTTTCGCGGGTCTTATGATGGGCTGTACGGCGGCTTATCTTGTGGATATTCTCGATTCCAAGGTGAGAAACCTTGCCGAAATTCGCAAGATTCTTGACCTTAACGTGCTGGGGCTTATCCCGCACCTGATTCGCGGTGGGCAGTCCCAAAGCGATGTTCGTCTTTCGATGAAAGAACTTGGCCTGATTTGCCACTCGAAACCGCGAAGTTCGGCGGCAGAAAGCTTCAAGGCCATTCGTACCAGCCTGGAATTTTTCCGTCGCAACCAGCAGATGCAGGTTTTGATGATCTCAAGCCCTCACTCGGGCGATGGTAAATCAACGACCTGTTCAAACATGGCCTGCACCCTTGCTATGGCCGGCAGAAAGGTTCTGCTGATTGATGCTGACCTGCGTCGGCCAGGGCAGCACAAGATTTTTGAAATGCCCAATGAATTTGGGCTGGCGGAAGTGATCACTGGCAAAATGCCATTGCATCGTGCCGCTCAACCCACTACTGTTGACCATCTGGACTTGCTGACCGGCGGTACTGAAATAGCTAACCCTGCCGAACTGCTTTCCTCGCGAGCTTTTTCTGAAGTCATTCAGGAAGCGCGAGGGCTTTATGATGTTGTTCTGATTGACACCTCTCCGCTTCTGGCTGTGACCGACCCTTG
>JBJTRR010000619.1:0-1409 GCA_046076185.1 bacterium
CCTTCCAGACCACCTCGAAGGCTGTTACTGTTTTCGAAGGCCAGAAGCTGGCCAGCACCGTCGTTGGTTCATTCGTCCCGCTGATTCCCAAGTCAATCACCGATTACGACGTAAAAATTGAAATCGGCAACGGGCAGACTCTCCCGGCCGTGCTGAATGTCACATCTCAGGGTGCATTTGAAATCACCAGCACCGATGCTTTCAGCCGCTATGGCAACTACAACCTGAAAATTACAGTAACCGATAAAATTGATAACGTATCAACCGTTATCAACTCCACAGCCACAGTGAACGACGCGCCGATCTCCGTCTCGTTCGCCACCCCCCAACGACAGCCGGGTTCAGGCCTGATCAACTCGGTCGTCGCAACAATCACTGATGCCAACCCCACCAGCCTGCCTGCCGATTTCAGTGCCACCATCAACTGGGGCGACGGTACAACCAACTCAGGAATCGTTCAGCTTCAGGACGGTGCCCTGGTGGTAGTTGGCTCGCGCACTTACACCGCATTTGGCTCTTACAACGTTGCAATTCAGGTTGCAAGCTCAGGCGGAAAATCAGCCTCGGCATCTGGCACAGTCATCGTCGCCAATGCCGCTCCTGTCTTTTCGCCAATTCCATCAAAGCAACTCAGTGAAAAAGACACTCTCAATTTCTCAGTCGTCGCAAACGACACTGACACCTGGCAGACCCTCACCTATTCTCTGCTTTCCAGCCCGCCTGCCGGTGTTACCATCAATCCGGCCAGTGGCCAGATCAGCGTTCCTGCGGGCCTGACACCCGGCACTTATAACTTCAGCGTGAAGGCCACTGATAATGGGGTTCCTTCTCAGTCAGCAACCACTCCTGTCAGTGTCATCGTATCTGACGCTCCATTGACAGCAACTTTCGTAAGCCCTGATCGCCAATCAGGTTCTGGCCTGATCAACTCGTTATTGGCAACTGTAATTGATGCGAACCCTCAGGGCAAGGCCAGCGACCTTACAGCCTTGGTCAACTGGGGTGACGGCAGCACTTCACCTGCCACTATTGAGACTCAATCAGGCAGCAATTTTGCCATTCGTGCCAACCATGCCTACACTTCGGAAGGCACCTTTTACATCACCGTCACCATCTCAAGCAAATTCGGCTCGACAGCCCAGGCAACCGGCCAGATTCTGGTCGCCAATGCCACTCCGGTCATTCAGCCCATTCTCGATAAATCGACAAACGAAGGCACTCCGCTGAGTTTCGCCGTTCAGGCTACTGATTCTGACACTTGGCAAAAAATCTCATACAAACTCGGCTCAAATGCCCCGGCCGGTGTTTCGATCGACCCGGGCACTGGTATTGTCACCATCACTGACAAAACAGCTCCGGGCAGCTATGCGATTAATGTTCTGGTGAATGATGACGGCACACCATCAAAA
>JBJTRR010000620.1:0-4436 GCA_046076185.1 bacterium
CTATCAGGAAATCGTTACCTGTGCCACCGTCAAGGTAGGTATTCATTCCGGATCCAGCAATCAGATAGTCATCGCCCGCTCCACCGTAAATCCTATCTTTGCCAGACGACCCGGTGATGTTGTCGTTGCCCTCGTCGCCAAAGATCTGGCTCGCTGCCTGGGCAATGATCGTATCGTTGCCAATGCCACCGTAAATGACGATGCCACCCGCAGCCGGGCCTGTGATATTGTCGTTACCGGTGCCGCCGTAGATCTCTGTGTTGGAAGCCGTACCGGTTAACCCTGAGGCATTGATCGTGTCGCCATCGTCGCCGGCATTGACGGTGATATTCAGATTCTGGGCCGATGCCAGAGTGATATTATCGCTGCCAGCCAGCGTATTGATCTCAATTCTGGGCCCGCCGAACAGAGTCTGGGTCGCACCATTCATGGCCAGTGCCAAATCACCTGAAGAACCATCGTTCAGGGTCACGGTGTCAACGTCCTGCCTGCCCGTAAGCCTGACTGTGTCTGATGAATCGCCAATGAATGTCGCGGCACCACTGTCATTACCCACCAACAGCAGGTCGCTGCCCGAACCACCCTGAATCGAAATTTTGGCAGTTTGTGAGGCCCCTGACTGAACGCTGAAGCTGTCGTTGCCGTCGAGACCCAGCAAAGTCAGCACACCGGTTGACTGAGTCAGACCATAGAACCTTGATACGGGCAGGCCGGTGCCATTAACCTGCACACCAGGCCCGCCGGCCGGTGCAGGGGTGGTGACCTGAAAAACGTCGTTCGTGTTATATCCGATAATCGTTGAGCTGGCTGACTTGGCGGTCACAAAATAACTGTCAACCGACCTGAGACTTGTCGTCGCCAGTGAACCCTGAGGAACACCGAAATTGCCATTCAGATAATAATCAATATTGGCATTCGCAGCATCAACCTGATTATTGATATTCTCAATGTTACCGAGATTAATGCTGGATTGACCGTTGAAAACGCCATCAGTCATAAATGTTGTGAAAAAGACAAGCCCCGGATTAAATCCGCTCTGAACATTTTGAATCACATCTGTGGCTGTCGTCAAAGTCGTCGAAAAGACAAGCAGATCCTCACCAGCACCACCATCAAACGTGATGAAGTTGGAAGACAGACCGGCGGCCACGCTCATTGTGTCACTGCCATCGCCAGACGACACATACAGGCTCGCAAGATTACTGCTGCCAACAGCAGCACTGCCGGGCATGACATTCTGAAAATCATCAGCCGCCGACCCGGTCGAGACGGAAATACTGCCCAATGTGCCAGTGGCACTCTCGGTGATCGTCAGTTTGGCGTATGAACCTAAACTGGAGTTGGTCTTCGCCAGCGTCAGCCCGCTCGGGTTATTCGTCACGAAGCTGAAATTTTCAGTCGCTACGAACGAAGTGATCGTATATTTTGCAAAAGCCGCACCCGCAGCCGGTGTGTATTCGAATTTAAGCGATTGCCCCACATTGTCATCTGCTGCAATGTTCAGAGCGTTGTCCTGGTCAATCCAGACATTCAGCGTCATCAATCGCCGTGCTTCAAGCTCGTCAGCAACCGGATTGAAGAACTCTCCGAATGAGCTCTTCCGCACCTTGCTCTTCTGAGCTTCCAGGTAACGGAAAAAACGGATCAGTTGGTTGGCTTTGAACATTGCTGTCGATCTCCGGATTGAATCGCGACGATACGGGTTGACTATCAGGCACTGAACGCGCAATCTGCGCAAACTTGCCATATTATGTAATCTAACTGTATAAGTTCGATTCTGACAATGATGCTGCCATTTCTTCCTGTAAAATTTTACAGATTAATCCTCAAGGTGTGACGGTAAGGAATAACCACCTGTAGTGATTATGCATCAAATAAGATTCGTAAGAATCAAACGTCTAAATTTGTAAACTTTAGTTAAGTTTTGCCGAAAGAAAGTGGCCCAAAAATGACATGGCCACGTATGGGTTGATTCATGCAGGGCGATCGCCCTGCATCAAAAATCAACAGCATATGTAGAAATTTCACATTTTTCAGGCCTTTACCGGACCGGCCTGGGCTTTTTCCCAGAGTTCTTTCCATTTGGCCGAGCCATCGTTGGGCACCAGTTCCGTGCGCACGCCACGCTTGAAGTAAGGGTAAAGCCCCTTCTGACCGGGTGTCAGCATGAAGTTCACCTTGCCGGTGCTGGCCGTGTAGATCACTGTGCCGTCCGTCCAGGTTGACTTCACCAGTCGTGGCGGGTCGGGCCGCTCGGTCGGTCGCTCAATCGTGTACTTCTTCACGGCATCGCGGTCAAGTTCGTAACCCAAGCCAGGCAAATCTTTTACCGCCGTTTTGCCCTGGCTCACGACGAACGGTTCCCTTAGCAAATTGTGCTCGTAAAGCTGGTGGCAATTCACGGCCGGCCAGGTCGCATTTTTCAGCACCCCGCCCATCTGGGCGCTCCACGACGCCATAATGCCCGTGCCCACAAGCTGAAGCCAGAACGGCCTGCCAGTCTCTTCGGCCTCGAACCCGTGCTTCAGTGTCTTCGTCGCACCACCGCCCACCACGAACCCATCGCAGCAGCCGGTTTTCACCACCACTTCCGGGTCGGGCGTGCCATAGTGCATCGCAATCTTTACGCGGGTGGCATTACGAATTTTGACATTGCCTTCCGCATCCTGCTGCGGAATCGGGCTCTCAAAAATATCCATCTGGGCATGTCGGGCCAGCTCTTTAACAATCGGAATGCCTCGCTCGGCGTCAAGCAGCGTATCGTTAAAATCAAAATTCACCTTGAATGATTCGGGCATCGCTTTGGCGATCGTTTCAACCTGGGCATAGACATCCATCCACGGTCGGCCCTTGGTTTTGAACGACTTGTAGCCGTTCTTCACGGCGTCCTGGCATTCCAGCAGCCAGTCGTCGGCATTCATCTCAATGGCCCACCATGAAACCGGCGTCTGGTCGTGCATTTTCTTGCCCAGAAGGGCATGCACCGGCACACCCGCCTGCCGTGCCACAGCGTCAAACAGAGCGATCTGCAGCCCCGGGCCCAGTGAATCGTCCCACATCAGGCTGGCCGCGTTCTGGCCTTTCACCCGGGCTATGTCGTCCTCGCGGCTGAAGCCCCAGCTGTAAAACATCGACCCTTCGCCCACACCCACCACGCCTGACCTGAGCCGCACTTCAAAAATGTCAAAATACTCCCAGTGGGGCAGCTCTCTGGCCATGTTACGCGCGGCCACCGGCCGAAACGGCAGCCGCACCGATGTCCGCGTAACACCCTCAACCATCAGCGGGTTATCGGCGTCAATATTCGTCGCGGCCAGTAAATCGCCCGGAAAATAGCGGGCCAGGGCCGCCGCCGACATGGCCCCAACCGACTTTCGCCAGAAGTCGCGGCGCGAAGGATTGGCTGGAAAAAGCTGACCGCCGGTCATCGGGTAATCTTGCATGGCATGGCTCGGGCTGGAAGGTGCTGTTGAGGTTGTTTAACGATATTCAACACGATCGCCCGCCCAAGGTCAATCAGCCGCCGATGAATCAGCCACACTGGCCATGCCGATTGCGGTCATGCAAATGATAGTCGCCATCGCGTTGGGAGAGTCGATTCACTACTCTCAGGGGTACATTTTTTCACGATTTATCAGGTTTAATCTCTGACATTCGCCAGAGATACCACATGGCCACTGATCGCCAGGGCCGCCAGTGGGCCGTCAGTTCGTGGCACTGGCTGGGTGCGGGATGCTGGCTGAGATCAAAATGTTTTTTCAGCCCTTCACGAATGCCAAGATCAGCCACGGGCAAAACATCCGGGCGATTCAGGGCAAAGATCAAAAACATTTCGGCTGTCCAGCGGCCAATGCCTTTGACTTGTGTAAGCTCAGCGATGACCTCCTCATCGTCAAGTCGTTCAAGTTGCTTCAATTTCAATTGCCCGCTGCCAATCCGGTCGATCAGGCTCAGCAGATAGTTGCGCTTCTGCTGGGAAACGCCGCACGACTGAAGAAAGTCGTTTGTCAGATGCTGAGTCGATTCAATCGTCCACGGGCTGGGCATGACGGCTGAGACTCGCCCAAAGATATTCGCGGCCGCCTTGGTTGAAATCTGCTGCGAGATGATCGACTGGGCCAGCGTGGCCAGATAGTCAGACCTGGGCTGAAGCTGGCAGGGGCCGACCTGATCAATCAGCAGGGCAAGCCTGGCATCGGCAGTCTTCAGGTGGCCTGTGGCCTCTGCCCAGGGCTCAGTTGCCATTCGTTTCGCAACTTTTCTGGCCATTACTTTGTGATTTTCAATACACGGTTATTATATTTTCAGGATTAGCTGCAACACTCCGCCTGGTTTTTTAGACCCTTGCTTGAGTTGATGGCGCCCAAAACGAGCCTTGCTGCATGGCTTTTCGGCCAACAGGCGACCATCGACCGCACGACTGCCGAGGGTGCAGC
>JBJTRR010000621.1:0-4155 GCA_046076185.1 bacterium
AAAGAAACGATCCTGGTGGTTATCAGGCGTCTGGCTTTTGTCGGGGTGCTCAAAATATTCGGCAAGGCCTTCATCAAGCCAGAGCGGCAGGCCGGGGTGTGTGAGATTGACGATGGCATGTGTGGCCTCGTGCCGCAGGTCTTCCATCAGGTGATCGCCGGCATAGGTATAGACGGAGCGGGTTTTGGCTGTGGCGATAAAATAGGCGCGGCGGGGGGGCAATTCAGGGTGATAATATTGCAGAAAATGGCGGAAACTCTGGTCGTCGGCCAGGATATAGACATCAACTGGCTTGAGTGAGTTCGGGGCAGGGCTGGCTCCGATTTTTGTCGCAACGCTGCGGCTGAGCGATTCCAGCTCGCGAACGATTGTGTCTTTCTGCCGGATGGGCTTGTGCGAATGGATGACAAAAGGGCCTGTGCGATAGGTGGAACGACCTGGCAGCAGTTCAGTGTGACGATTTTGGGTTGTCGCACAGCCGCTGGTGGCGAATATCAGGCACATCAGCAGGTGAATTGTCGGTTGGTAACGACGTCTGTCAGGCACGCAGGCCCTGCTTTCCTTTGGTCAACTCAGGGGGCGGCTGTTTTTCAGGTTCCGGCCCAGCTTGTTTTCAACTTCGTGTCGCACTTGCTGCCACAAATCTTTCCATGCGCCACGCGGCAAATGTGCAATCGGCAGATAGTTCCGCAGGAATCGCAAAGCATCAGTTTTTTGTAGCAGGCCATGCGCATGAAACGAAAGGGCAACCCTGGCAAGATTCTTCACGCGGTTATCGTAGGGAAGCGGGTGCCGCAGCCGAACGCCGACCAAGTCAACCAGCATCATCTCATGCCAGGAACCGTCGGCCCGGGGGCGGATCAGAATATTGGCGGCTTTGAGGTCGCGATGGGAAATCGACATCTCGTGCATCTGTTTGATTGTGCGTGCCATGGCGACAACCGATTCATGAACGGCGTGTCGTCGATCCGCTGGCGGAAGGGTGATTAATGTCGATTCCATGTGTTGTGAAAGGCTGATCATGCCTTCCGGACACTGGCTGATGGTGTAGGTGGCCGTGGGATAGAACCAGGCCAGCAGGCTCCAGACGCCGGGGCTGCCGCGCGAGATATAGGCAAGCGGTTCAGGCGTGGGCACGCTTCGAGCCGTCATGTGGCCAGCCGCTTTCCAGGCCCTCCACGAACGATGCGACTTGAGCCAGCCGAACCAGAAATCACTGGCCTTCAGAGTCGGTATTTTCTTGATGATCACCCGCTGGTCGCCGACTTGTGTCGATATGGTGACTTCAGCAACGGTTGATGAGGGCGAGTGCTTCAAGATGCGGGCGTCGGGGGCATAAATCAGGCGGTCGGGGTCTTCCACAATCTGTCGAAGGTGGTCGCGGTCAAGCTTGCGCGAAAGCACGGCCCAGGTGGCTGGAGCCTTCACCACTTTGTAGTATTTGTTGGTGCCCTGGTTGCGTGAAGCCCAGCGACGCCAGAGCCGCTCAGCCCAGCGGCGGGTGGCCGATTCGATTTCTCGCGAGAAATGTGAGAGTTTTTCAGGTGCCAGAGGGTTGTGCCGCTTGCGAAATTTAAGGTAAAGCTCGAGAAATCGCAGTCGCTCGGCCCGGCTTGAGCGAGACCAGAAATAATTGTTGATCTGGGCCAGATTGTCGCGAATCAGGTTGATTCCAAGCGGCAACGGTCGAATTTCAAGGGCATCAAGATCAATCAGAAAGAGTTCGGGATGATCAGTCCGATCAAGCCTGATGAGCAGGTTGCCCGGGTGAAAATCCTGATGCAGAAAGCCGCGTTCATGCAGGCGGGCGCAGAGCCTGGCAAGCTCTTCACCAATGCGCCGGCGAATCAGGCGAACCCGTGCCGTGCCAAGCCCAGGCAGGGTTTTCTCAAGAAAATGATCAAGCGGTTCGACACTTGGAATTTCACGGGTGACGAGATAATTGTCAAATATCAGACCAAGCCGACGCTGTTCGCCCAAAGCGACAGGCTCAATCGTGGCCACGCCTGATGAAACCAGCTTCAGGGCCTTTTCGCCTTCGTTTCGCGACTTGCCGCCCCGTAACCACTGGCGAATTTTGCCACGAATCCAGGGCACGCGATAATGTTTGATGAAAATGCCGGAATCGTCGAGTTTCACGTGATAAACGGTGCGCAGGGGCCCATCTTTGACAATGCTCAAACGCCCGGCCTGTTCCCATTCCTTCCATTTCAGGCCCTGGGGGCCGACAATTCGGCTGAACCAGGTGTCCTGAATCCACCAGCCGACATTGCCCATGGAAAACCACGACCAGCCGCGCATGCCAAAAAGCTGCTTTTCGCCATAGAATCGCTGGCTTGGCCGATCTTTCTGCGTGCTGGTTGGGCTCATGCCTGGGGGCTCCGCAACCTGGCGGGAGCAGGGCTCATCTGGCCAGGCAGGTCGGCCGTGTCGCGTTTCCAGTTTCGTGAACCGGTATCAGCGACATGAGTAAAATCCTCGACCGATTTCAACTGTCGGGTGTCAAAGTCAGCAGGAATCGCCCCTGGCGCGACTCTGTCAACAAAAAACGGGCCCCAGTCGGCAATATCATAGCCCTGACGAACGGTTTCAATGCCGGCTTCGCCCATTTCGGCAAGGCAGTCGCGGTTCCGGTCGAACCAGCGCACCGCTTCATGCCATTCTTCGTTTTTATCAACCAGAAAACCGTTTTTGCCCGACTGAATCATCTCGCCATGCACGCCCACGGGGTTGGTCAGCACGGGCAAGCCGGCGGCAAGATACTGAAGCACTTTCAGGCCACACTTGCCACGGCTCCAAAGGTCGTCAGGCACGTGGCTTATGCCAATATCAGCAGAGACGATGTTTTTGATTTCGGTCGATTCAGACCAGACGACTGGTTCAATGGGTAGGTGGTCGAACGTCGGAAATCGGTCGCAAACCACTCGCAGAGTGGCTTTTGGCACTGAGAGGCCGATACGATTCCAGATGGGCGAAGCAGCCTCAATGCCTTTGAGAGTGCTGGATGAGCCTATCCAGGCCATGACGATGCGGTCGTCGGTTCGGGGCTTTCTGGCGGCCCGAATTTTATCGTAAGCCGCCAGGTCAATGCAGGTGGGCATGTAATGAATATTAGCAGAGGGGGCCCCGTGCTGCTCAGCCAGGGTGGCCAGAAAGCTGTTGCCGGCGAGGATCATGTCGGCAGCCGCGACAGTCGATGCGAAGCGGGCCTGGCGGCGAGGGCAGTGGTGGCCGCGGGCGGCATAGCTGTCGCGGAAAAGCACTGCATCGTCGAAGTCGAAAACGAGATGATTAGCTGCCTTACGCAAGGCCCTGAATGACAACGGATCAAGCAGACGACGCTGCAGAATGACGCCGTCAAAGTCTTTGGCCTGCTGCATTTGCCGAAGGCGTGCGAGAGGGCTTTTTTCGATGGCCTGATAAGTGATTTTGACGTTAAAAAATTTCAGCCAGGGCTCGAACGCCGCAATGCGATACCGGCTACAGACATGCCCCCGGGCTTCAATCAGAGCCAGTAAGTGCATCTGTCCTCCTTGACAGTTAAAGCGTTGCGCGGTTTGAAGTTCAAGACGAGCCTTCAAGCCAGCCGGGCTGAGTGGTTGACTGGATTTAAAGTATTAAACCAAAAAAGTTTGCCTGAGCCAAGATCAATAGGCATTTTTAACAGGGCCGTGTCATCCTCCAACCGAGAAAAAAGGGTGTCGGCCAAAATCTGCATTCGGCCGTTCGGCTGATGACAGGTTAACTTCAATTGAGAATTCGCGACAAAAAATGCGGGAGTCAAAAGTAAGAAAATGGAAAAGGTGGTTTGAAATCCCCGGCCTGGATTCGAACCAGGAATGAAAGATCCAGAATCTTTAGTGTTACCGTTACACCACCAGGGAATCTACCCTCAATCATATTTCAGATTTCAATTCGGTCAAGATCTTTTTTGCTGATTTCAATTTGCTGATCTGTAAAGTTAAGGGCTAAATAAGGTTAAAAAAGTTGGCCACTCAATCCCCAGCCAGGATTCGAACCTGGACTAAGAGTACCAAAAACTCCTGTGCTACCGTTACACCACCGGGGAACTACACTGATATTATCGCTGTAATCGTTAGAGTTCAATAGTGTTTTTCAAAAAAAATTGCTGAATTTGGCTATAAAAAGAGTGTG
>JBJTRR010000622.1:0-1497 GCA_046076185.1 bacterium
CGTAAGTTATTGTATAATAATATGTTGAATGAAATACCCGGCCCGGCTTCGCCTTGCCTGGCCCTGCCCTGATAAAGTCATCAAAGCGAGGCCCGTCTCGTCTGGGCCTTGCCGTTGGGGTTCCACCTGGAAAGGTCATAATCGCAAATGCCGGTTTCACACAGGTCGGCTACGATTCGACCGACCAGCGGGCCGAACTTGAAGCCGTGCCCGCTGCATGGCGACGCCAGAATCACCCGTTCATTGCGTGAAATCGGCCCCACCCGAAAGTCTTCATCCTGCGTCATCGTGTAAAGGCATGTTGTCTGGTGCTCGGGGTCGGCATCTGCCCACTGCGGAATAAACCGGCGCAGAAAGGCCAGCACAGGTTCCCAGTCGGCGGCAGTCACCTCGCGGTTCACCTTGTCGGCATCGCACCGGGGGCCACCGTGCCGAGCCACCTTCACGCCCAGGTCGCTCATCGCCGGCAGGCTGTAAAAAAGATCCATCTCTTCTTCGTCGCCCTTGTAAATCAGCACGGGCCAGCGGCCGGGACGAAAATCATCAAGCCCCGATGGCTTCAAATGAAACACACTCTGCCGCGTAACTTCCAGGTTCTTTGTCTCGCGGGGCAGCAGTTTCTTCACCCATCCGCCGGCCGCCACCACTACGCGTTCGGCTTCAATCCGTCCGTCGTCGGGGCCAATCACCACCGGATACTCTTTGTCCATCTCAATAGACTGCACCGCATAGTTTTCCCGCATTTCAAAAAGCCCGCCCGCCACCTTGGCCGCCAGCTTGATCAGCAGCCCCGGGGCTCGTTCAGCCATCAGCACCCCGGCTGAAGGTTCGTAAACGGTTTTAAATCCGGCAGGCAGGTGCAGGGCCGGATAAATCTTTCGCACCTCGGCCGGAGTCAGCATCCGGTAAGGCACGCTTTGCGACTTCAAATTGGCGGCAATCTGCGGCACATAGTCTGAATCGGCGGGGCCAAAACTCAGCCCGCCTGTGCGAATGTAAAGCTGTGTGCCGGTGTCGGCTTCAATCTTCGCCCAGGCGGCAAAGGCATCGGCCATAAGTTCGGCATAAAACGGGTCAGAATAGCTGTAGCGAATGATTCGCGATTCGCCGTGCGAGCTGCCCCGGTCGTGCCCCACCTGAAACTGTTCCAGCAACAGCACCTTCGCGCCGCGGGCAGCCAGGGCACATGCGGCTGAGGCCCCCACAATGCCCGCACCAATCACAACCGTTGGGCGACGAACGGCCTGTGCTTTTACCCGTGCCATGTCTGCTTAAACCCTTTGGTGCTCAATCTCTGGTGCATGAATCGAACGGCTCTCGAAAGTTCCGCAATTAACCTATCTTAGCACATTTTCAGGCTGGCAATTCATATATTCATGAATTCGCCGTAGGCATTTTTCTGTCGTATTTTGTGGTTACTTAATTCCAGCGGAGTCACCCATACAATGGTGCCTTGCTTTGTCACTCAAAAGAAGTCTCTGAGCCCCCCCTTTTTGT
>JBJTRR010000623.1:0-1270 GCA_046076185.1 bacterium
TGACCTGATCGCTGAACCCGGCCATGAGAAAGACACGCTTGTCATTTTCATCTCTGACAATGGCCCGCCCTTCCCCGGCGCCAAAACCAGCCACTACGAAGCCGGCGTGCGGCTGCCGCTACTCATCCGCCAGCCCGAGAAGGACTACCAGCCCGGCACGTGTGAAGCCCTGGTGACATGGACTGACATTCTGCCGACGGTGCTTTCATTCACCGGCAGCCCGGCCCCCGACCCGGCCAGCGGCTATCTGCTGCATGGCCGATCGGTGTTTGAATGGGTGAAGAATCCGGCGAATCCTGATTTTGTCAAACATGTGCTGCTTTCACACACATTTCATGAAATACAGATGTATTACCCCATGCGCACCATCACCAATGGTCGCTTTAAGCTGATTCATAATGTCGCCTGGCGGCTGGAAGTGCCTTCGGCTTCTGATCTTTATGAATCAAAAACCTGGCAGGATGTGCTGGGGCGAAAGCTGCAAACCTATGGCCCGCGTAAAACAGAGCAATTGCAATTTCGCCCCGAGTGGGAATTTTACGACCTTCAGGCCGACCCGAACGAGGCAAAAAACCTGATCGGCGAGCAAAACCCGGCAATTCAGCAAATTGTCGATGAATTTAAATCGGCGATGAAGAAAATGCAATCGACAACCAAAGACCCCTGGCTGTCAAAGTGGGAATATGAGTGATAATTTCGGCTTCCCGTGCCGTTATTCTCGAATCTGCATTTTAGAATCGATAAACGGCTTCCCGGGAATCACCTTGGACAAACCAATTTTTAAATCGTATCAGGCTATATAACAATGGTTCATAACGAGGTGATATTCCTTCAAAAAGGAGCTATGATTAATAGATTCGGCTAATTTGCCAAGTCTCAGGCAAATCAGGCCAGGCACGGGCTTCTTTGCGAAAAAGCTGTTCTCGACCAAAAGGATATCCAATGGCAACAGCAGTATTTGATCGCGATTCGATGGCTGAGTGGTATGCTGCCCAGCATTTGAAAACAGATCCTGGAATTCAGGCTATTCCTTTTTACCAATTGCTTATGCTCTTGATCGCATTACTCCCGATCTTGCTAACAAAGGCCCCAACCCGGAATATCCATGGCCTCATTTCTCGCCAAGGTTTGCTCCAGCAACTCATGAATTTCAAGTCTGGGCACAATTGCAGACCGGCAACGGTCGTAATCTTATGTGAGTCATCGAAATAGCTGTTGAAAAATTTCCAGATTTCGCTGACATTTGAGCCCAGATCACTCAAAAGATCTA
>JBJTRR010000624.1:0-8605 GCA_046076185.1 bacterium
AAGCCGGTGATATTGAGATAAAGCCCTGTTTTTTCAGCCAGTTCGACGAGTTTTGAAAGCCGATCGAGGTTTTTTGCGTTCGGCTTTTCGGCGGTTTCCATGAACTTGCCAAATTGCGGATGCACACGCACCACATTGGCCCCAAGGGCTTTGATTTCCTGAAAATCTTCAACGATTTTCGGCCACTCGTCATGCCAGTAATCTTCGATCAGGCGGCCTTTTTCGTCGTGGTCGTAATTCACGCCCCAGGGGGTAAATGGCTTTTGGGTGACGGTTTCGATAAAACCATGACTACCTTTTGAAACGACAATCTGCGAGAGGCCATTGGGATAGGCAAAACGGCCTTCGGCAAGAGCTAAATAGAGTGGGTATTTCAACAGTGATCTTCGGTTCATTATTCTCAATTCCATTCGGTTTGAATGACAACTTGTCAAATTCCGATTGTTAAAGAGAGTAGATGTTATCACATTTGGGGTTAGCCCAAGGCTTTAATTTCATAGAGCTGCGACCTCTTTGTTCTCGACAATCAGCCGATCGCCGGGGAAAACCTGCAAATTCAGTTTCGTTTTTCCTTCAATGAAAATTTCTTTCCAATTGACTTCCCATTTTTGAGTTTTATTATTGCCGTAGCTAGGCCTGATCAAGACAATCCGTGCAACATCCGGATTACATTTCAATCCACCAGCCTGAGTGATTGCGTCAATGAGAGTCAGCTTGCCATCAATGTGAAATCGTCCCGGCGATTGTATTTCGCCCTGAAGGCTATAAAACTGAGATCTGGTTGCCGCAATGGCGACCACAACATTCATTGATTTGGCCGCATCTACAATCTTCCATTCACCAGAATCGGCCTGGACGATTAACCCAAGCAGCTCATCACTGAGATACTTGCGAAGATGCAGAATGAGTTTTAATTTAATCTGCTCTGTGGTGAGGCCCGCAACATACAATTTATCGTAGTAAAGCAGATTCACCATACCATCCGAGCCAACGGTGTATTCACCGCTGATTGATTGGCATTCCCGGAAGGCTTTTCAGAACTTCCAACAGAATCACATCGGGTGGATTTACGATCTCAGGATATTCGATCATCACACCCTCATGAGGTGGCGGATCACCCTGATTGGAAAGCGTTTGGGAAGGTTTCACAGAATCAACTCCAGGCAGGGTTGAATCAAGTTGTTTTTTCAGCTTTTCATATTCAGCGACGTCATCCTTGCCGATTCGATTATCAGCTTGTTTAACTGGTGTATTCTCTGTTTTTTCCAGCATCGAGCTAATTGCTTTATCCAAGCTTTCGCCACGCAGGTCTCTTTATCTTATGATTCCATTGGCGTCAATCAGAAATGTCGTCGGATAAGCCCTGATATGATACTTTTGACTGATTGGGCCATCGCCTGGCGCCCCATCGTAGAAATTCGGCCAGTTCATCTTTTCGGTTTTTATCACTTCAGCCGCTTTTTGCCGTTCCTCATCGCAATTCACTCCGATAATTGTGAAGGGTTTATCTTTGTATTTCTCGGAAATTTTTCGTTCGTGCGGCACTTCCGCCATGCATGGGCCGCACCATGTGCCCCAGAAAACCAGCAAAACGGCTTTACCTCGATAATCACTCAGCTTGAATTTTTTGCCGTCAACACCTTCGGCTTCTATTTCCGGGGCTGGTTTTCCAGCCACAAAATTTTGAATTTCGTCAAGCTTGGCACGGGCAACACTGCCAAGCGTTTTTTTGCCGTTGGTTTCCAGATGCTTCTTGATACTGGCAATTTCAATTGTTCCGAATTTACGCCCGTCCAATTCCGGAGACGGCAACTTCATAGCAGCTTCCAAGTCTCTTGTTTTGCTTGACTTCAGTGGAATGTCGGCGAAATTGCGAATGACTTCGTCGTACAACTGCAAGGATTGCTTTTCCAGCGAATCAGGGTCTATGAACTGCACTTGCATTCCATAGGCATAATTCATATCGGTTTCTGGTTGTTTAATCGTAACCATTTCGCCTTTTTCATTTTTGGTCATGAAGCCTATGAAACCACGATCAGTGATTTTTTTTCTATATTTCACCAACATTGCTTTTTTTTGAAGGTAATTGGCAAGCCCCAACTTGGCATGGCCAATAGTTTTAGGCGACCTGGCCGTTGTGTTCAAGCCATAAATAAACAGGTCGTGTTCCGGGCTTGGGATATTATCCATCCAGAGCGACTGGCTAGCGACGTAAAGGTTATCGCCATGATGCATCAATAGAAGTGTAGCGGCTCTCATGAATTCCGCGCCATACGTGGAACCATTTAAATTCGGTTTCTCCAAGACCCAGCTCCATGCCACCTGTGCCGCTTTAGATTTGGGATTTTTCAGGCCCAGGTCAATCATCTTACGACAGTTATCAATCTGGTTTTGAAACGCGGCTTCTGGCCTGTTTTCACGGTTGGAATTATTAAAATCCTTAATCAGTTGATCAACCTGCTTTTGCAGTTCCACGTCATCAACCGGGCTGTAAGGCTCTTGTTTCGGTACGATCGTTGATTCGGTGTTACCCTGGGCTGTGATCTGCTTATCTAATGTTATTTTATTCTTGGTTTCTGTGTTCTGTTTTAGATCCGGTGATTGCGGCATAGCCACGATTGTGGGTGCAAATGGCATTGAGAGGGAAACTCCCAGCAGCACGATGGCAAACACTGCAGGACGGGAGAGTGCGGCAAATCTGAGATTTCTATTGAGTTCTGTCATATTCATGATCCTTTGCTGAATGACGGGGTATCGATCTATGAGCCCAGTGGCTGAGGGGTAAAGGTTTGGCTGGATTGGTTTCGGCCAGACCATGCAATAATGTTCAAGAAGGCTTGGGCGCAGTCGCGTGGCGAAAGACCCGACTGCATTTGAGCGAGGTCGTCGCAGGCCAGTTCACGGAAATAGCGAGTGGCCCGACGGGCAATCCATAAGGCTGGGTGGAAAAAGAGGGCGAGCCCAACCGCCCTTTCAAACGCCAGCCACCAAAGGTCGCGACGTTTCAAGTGGGCCAATTCATGCAAAATGGCCTATCGGATTTCATTTGGCGGCAATTCATCAAAAAAGCCAACCGGCAATAGCAATTTCGGCCGCAAAAGTCCAATTACCGCTGGAGTAGTGATCGCCGCAGTGTGCCAGACGGAGGGCCCGTGGCGTAATCGATATTCATTAGCCAGGCGACGTACCTGGCCGAGCAAAACCGGTTCATGTTCAACTTTAAGTCTGGCAAGCCTTCGCATCATACGCAGGTGGTTGATGAAAAGAAGCATTACCAATAATAGAACCGTGACAACCCAGGCGATCATTAGAAAAGAAGTTTTTGAAATGCGCTGAAAACCCAGAATTTGAGCCGATTTATGACTTTCAAGCAAATCGAGATTTCTCGCAATCGGAATTGAATTATCAGGTTCGGTGAAAGGTTGCGGATTGAACTTATAATCGGATAGATCTGTTATTTTCAGGTGATGAGTTGCCGGGAGCGGTCAATTCAATTGGTACATTATTGATTGTTCGGGGTGCAACTTCTGAATGACTGCCCATGACTTGGTAAATGAAGCCGGGAACGGGTAATGAAAATGCAATTGCCACAGGCCAGGCGATAAAAATAGCTGCGGCAAGTGTTTTGATCGGTACCAGCAGAAACAGCCCATGGGCAAAGGCATGGCTGATGTGGCGACGCAGCAAAGCATGGAAAAGGGTAACGATCACGAGAGCCAGTGACCCTTGGACCAGTGCGGCACGCATGGCCATTGCCCAGGTGAAAGCAGCGCTGTTGATGGAATCCACCAGAAAATCAAAAGGCATGATCAAGACTCCTTCAAGCCGGGATTTTCCATTCGCAACGATAAAAATCAGGGCCGGTTTTTATCGTTGATATTCGTTTTGCTGGTACGATCGTCAATAAGCTGGCGAAGCCTGGCCAGCTCGTCGTCGGAGAGTCGGCTTTTCTCAACCATGTGCGTAATGACCAAGCCCATGGTGCCCTCAAGCATGTTGGCAAGAAGGTTGTCGGCTGCAGCCAGAAGTGATTTCAGGGCCGAGCCCGCCGGTTCATAAAGGTGGCTGTTACCCACGGGCCGGGCGTTGAGGTGGCCTTTTTCGACCAGCCGCCGCAAGATGGACTTGGTGGTGGTGGGCGCCCAGCCTTCAGTTTTAGCGGTCTCGGTGTAAACATCACGAGCCGCACAGCCACGATAGCGATGCCGCCAGACAACTTTCATGACCTTCCACTCGGCCGGTGTCAGGCCGTTTTCTTCCGATTCGTTGTGTGCAGGTGCCACAGATTAAACTCCTAGTCTTTAGATTCTATTTAGATCGATTGACTACAAAATTAGTCGATCAGCTTTCATTTGTCAACACTTGATTAAGGAGATTCGCTACT
Source organism: bacterium (assembly GCA_046076185.1). Lineage (GTDB taxonomy): Bacteria > Planctomycetota > Planctomycetia > Isosphaerales > Isosphaeraceae > QWQI01. The sequence goes on from JBJTRR010000624.1 coordinate 4,385, forward strand.
TATTTATGATGAATGATTCTTAACTTGATAAGCTGTAAAGTAGTTGAAGAACCCAACCAAGGGCTTTGCATTTAATAAAAAAGGAGGCATCCCTGCCTCCAAATGCTATCCGTGGTGTCAAAAAAACAGGTGTTCCGAATCAGCAGATGGCGTCGAAAACCCGGACTTTATCCCAATTGTCTTTTTCCAGAGCGATGAATTCGTTATGACGGGGGGCGTTTTGATAGATATCGTGGGCGGCACGGTCTTCAAAGACGATGACCAGGGCGATATCGAATTCAAGGTCGTTGACTGGGCGACGGAGGTCTTTTTCCAGAGTGCCGGCGAAGAAGAAGCGGGTGCCGGGGTGGTCGGTGAGATAGGTGTTACAGGCGTTGACCAGTCGATCGATTTTTTCCTGAGACCGGTCTTTCAGCGTGAAATAGACGTTATGAGCAAGCATGGGGCTGTGGTTGGCTCGTGTCAGGGGTTTCAGAAGTTGCACATCAGGGTGAGGCATCAGTTTGTCGAAAAAGGTGGGCGATTGTCAAATGCGGTTTTTCCTTGAAAAAGATATCCGTTTTGATGTTTATCGAGTGCCAGCTGGAGGTTATGATGAGTAAATCATTCACTTGCCCCAGACCGGTGGACTTGCAGAATCGGTCGGCTTTCGCTAATCAGAAACCTGAACTGACTTTGGAAGCAGATTTGCTGCTTTGACCCATGAATAAGCATGGCAATGGTTTACGGCTTTTGCACAGTCAGCCTGACGATGGCGTTGGGCTGGTTCGGCGCGAGCTATTGCGTGTTGGGTCGGCGGGCCTGGTGGGCCTGGGCTTACCGGACTTGTTGCGTGCGGCAGATAAACCACAGCCAAAGGGCAAGGCAAGAAACCTGATTTTGATGTTTCTGGAAGGTGGCCCGGCTCATCAGGACACGTGGGACATGAAGCCTGATGCACCCGAGCAGATTCGTGGCGAATTTCGCCCGATTGCCACCAGCCTGCCAGGGCAGCTCTTTTGTGAACATCTGCCGATGTTGGCCAAGGTGGCCCATCATTTTTGCTATGTTCGTTCGGTGCATCATTCGATTAATGATCATAACGCCGGTGCATATCAGACTTTAACTGGGCGGCATCCTGTTGAAAATGGGCGGTTGGTCACCCGGCCCGGCCCAACGGATTTTCCGGCAATTGGTTCGGTGCTGGTTCTGTTGCGACCGTCGGGGCTGAAGCAACCGGACTTTGTGCAGATTCCGGACTGGATGAGCAATAACGGCTCGTTTTTGCCGGGAGAATTCGCTGGATTTCTGGGCTCAAAATACGAGCCATTTCTGGCAGGCGACCCAAGCCTTCCCGGCTATCAGGTGCCAGGGCTGACACTGCCAGAGGGGCTTCATGGCGGACGGCTGGCGGAACGTCGCGTCCTGATGGATCGGCTGGACCGAACGCTTGATGCGGTATCGCCAGTGATGGATGTGCTCGACGAGCAGCAGAGAGCGGCATTTGCTATGATTTCAAGCAAATCTGCGCGGCAGGCGTTTGATATTTCGCAGGAGCCGGAATCGGTTCGCGATCGTTACGGATTAGACCTGAAAAACCCACGTGCCAAAGAGGCCCGGCAATTTGGCGGGCTGCCGCATCTCGGCCAGTGCCTTCTGATGGCAAGACGACTGGTAGAGGCAGGCGTGCGGGTGGTGACTGTTTGCACAGGGGCACGGTTCGACCAGGCATGGGATACGCACCGGCAGCATTTTCCGCTTTTGAAGCAGTCAATTCTACCAATGTTCGACCGTGGGTTCTCAGCCCTGATCGAAGACCTGCATCAGCGAAGACTGCTTGACGAGACCCTGGTGGTGGCGATGGGTGAATTTGGCCGGACACCCCGTGTCGGGCAGATCACTTCGGGAGCCGGTGCCGATGCAGGCGGGCGAGACCACTGGCCCCCCTGTTATACCGTCATGATGGCGGGCGGAGGTGTGCCGGCGGGTGCGTGGATTGGTGCATCAGACCGATTTGCGGCATATCCTGCAGAAAATCCGGTAACGCCGCAGGACATCACCGCTACGATCTATCGATTGATGGGTCTCGACCCTGCCACAGAGCTGCGAGACAACCAGGCCCGGCCTTTTGTGTTGGCCTCAGGCGAGCCGATTCGTCAGATTATTGGTTAATTTCAGGATTCCGCAGCCGCTTTAGCGTAATAATCCCTGAGCTTGACGAGATTGGCGCGATAGGCGTCGGGCGGTTCGCCGAGCATCATCGTCAGCAGTCCATTGGCCATGCTTTCAGGCGGCAATTCTGGGTCGGCTGGTTCGTCAGATTCATCGCCGGTTGATTCGCTCATGATTTTTATCTGATGAGCGACGAACGCATCAAAATCAGTGATCATTTTGTCTTGTTCGACCAAGGCCTCATCAAACCGGCCCATTTTGAAATAGAGTATGGGCAAAAGGCGTGGCTGGAAGATGAAAGTCTCTTCAGCGGGTGGGATTATGGCATCATGGCGGGCGGCTGAATCAAGGATGGCTCCGGTGAACGGGTGAGCTTCAAAGGCCAGAAGATCAGGGGCTGGCAGTGGTGCGAGCGGGTCGGCCATCAAGCCCATTTGTTCCATGGCAATCTGAATCAGCATTTTCCAGTCGGCCATGAATGCAGGTGATGTCTCAGCCTGTTCGGCGAGGGCGCTGGTGATCGATTGGAACCGGTCGATCAGTTGATTGGTTGCTTCGCGGGGGTTACCAGCGAGTTTGGTGCGGGCAGCAGCAATACGGAATTCAAAGATGCGCCATCGATCGGCACGCCAGGGCAGTTGCTCTTGGAGGCTGGCAATGGTTTTTTCCCAGACTTCGAGCATGGCTGGGTCGCTGTCGAGTTTGGGGCCGTCGGAGGCCAGCCCTTCAAAAATTCTTTGCTGATGCGCCCCAGCCATGCGCTCATTCGCTGAGGCAGAAGCGTTAAGTTTGTACCAGAACAGCAGATCTCCCACCGCCCATTCGCGGTTCAATTCGCCACTGGCCATTCTGGCCACGGCCTCCTTCAGCCGAATGGGCGAGCCAACCCAACAAACTCCGCCTCGTTCATTGAGAAGAACAGCCAGTGGAGGCTCGGCACAATGAAAATTCTCCAGCCAGAATTCGGAGTAACCGTCCTTTGCCGGAAAACCTGTGGTTTCGTCAAAGGGGGTTACATCCATGGCGATGCGCCAGCCAAGCTCGGCCGACCAGGCTGCCATCTCTTTTTCATAGTCTTCGCCATAAATTTCCGAAAGCGAAGAATAGCCACGAAGTACGGCGACGAACTCAATCGCGTCAAATTCCTGGGGCAAGGTGTTCAGTGCCGGCAGATCAAGCATTTCCCAGCCGGGCGAAACACCATCATCTTTGAGCATGGGCAGGATGAGTAAACCAATCGACCGACCAATTCGAGGTTTTCCGAAGATATTACTGGTCTTGGGTTTATCAACTTTTGGCTCTTCCCTGTTTTTACCGAGCAACTTGCCCAGAAAGCCAGTCGCCGGTTTTTCGACCGACTTATTTTCGGTTTTGGGCTGCGGGATAAGCCACTGTATTTGAGTGGTTTGGATAATCGGTGGACGGAGGTCGAAGAGCGGTGCGAAGATACCAGGTTCCAGATTAGCGGTGGGGTCAAGCTCCATGCGTTGTAAAGACTGTGATCTTTTACGTTTATCGAGATCAACAACAAGAGAATGATTCTGATACTGATCAATTATTACATCAAGTTCGGCAGGATGGCCAATCCAAACAATCCCGCCCTGGGTATTGACCAGAAAAGCGGTGGGAATGCCACCTTCTCCGGCAGCGCGAAGCCATTCTCTGGCCATAATGCCGGAGTTGTCGTCAGAACCGGGAACAGGCTGATCAATCGCAAGTCTATGCTTGAGAGGCGGTTGCAACTGTCTAACATATTCGGTTGGGGCTTCGGAGTTCTCCTCCCAGACAGCAACACTGATGAACGTTATGTCGGGATAAGCCGCCTGCAGTTCTGAGACATGAGGCATGACACTGGCACATGGGCCACACCAGCTTGCCCAGAATTCAACGACATAAGCCTTTCCCTCAACAAGTTGATGAACCGGCTCACCTTTTAACCATGCGGAGACAGCCAGGGCAGGAGCTTTATCACCTATCTGAAGAGTGATTGATTCGGATTGACCTGTGGCACATTTCATGCCTGCCACTGGTGGAATTGGCTCGTTCATTGGTCCGTCCATGTTTATATTC